>NZ_FRBF01000019.1 GCF_900142545.1 Fibrobacter sp. UWT2
CGTTTAAACGGAATGAGCCCGGTTCAATACCGGACCCATAACTCAATTTTATCCTAACTTTAACCTGTCCAACTTTTTGGGGTCGGTTCAGGCGAGGGGGTTGAGAGCTACGAAGTGCGAACCAGGGGGAGGCTTCCCCCTTTTGGATCCTATCGCGCTTCGCGCTCCAGGATGACATTTCCTCCTTCTTACTTTTTATTATATATTTAAACAGGTTTGGTTGTGTGGGAAAGCGAGGCGATATGAAAAGAGTCAACGTGTTTTTTGCACTTTCTGCACTGATGGCGGGGCAGGCTTTTGCGGCCGATTGGTACGCGAAGGAGACGCGATGGGCGGGGCATGACCCGGACATCATCCGTTATGAGGACGGCTATGCGCTTGCCACGACGGACAACCACATGCTCATGCAGTTTTCCGAAGACGCGCTGAACTGGAAGAACGGCGAACCTGCCATGCCGAAGTTTTCTCAGTGGCTTTACAAGTACGCACCGAACATGATTGACATCTGGGCGCCCGATATTCATTATGTCGGTGGCGAATACCGCATGTACTATTGCGGTTCCGAGATGGGTATCCGCTCGTCAGGTATGGGCTTTATGTCAAGTAAGGAAATCGACCCGACAAAACCCGGCTACGGCTGGACAGACCAGGGCGAGGTGATTCACACGGTCAAGAGCGATGCCTACAACGCGATTGACGCGGCGGTGCTGAAGGACAACGATGGCAAGGTCTGGATGGCGTTTGGTTCGTGGGGCACGGGTATCCACATTCTGGAATTGAACGAAGAAACAGGCAAGGTGAAAGACGGTGCGAAGATGATCAACATCGCGAACCGCGGCGGTTCGGGCATCGAGGGCGCAAGCCTCATCGAGCACGATGGTTATTACTATCTGTTTACGGCATGGGATAACTGCTGCAAAAAGGGCGCAGACCTCGAAAACAATTCTTACAAGACGACGGTGGGACGCTCCAGTCGCATTGACGGCGGGTATGTGGACCGCAGCGGCAAGGCGCTCTTGAATGGCGGTGGCACGATTCTGTTGAGCCGTTACGGGCGCTACTACGGGCCTGCGGGCGGCGAGGCGTTTCAGGACGTGAACCGCCAGCGTTTCGTGAATCATTACTACGACAAGAATGATGGTGGAAATTCTTATATCCAGGTCCGCGATATCGTCTATACGGACGATGGCTGGCCGGAACTGGGGCAACCGTTCCTCGGGCGTTACCTGAGTGCGGAGGCGGAACAAGGCGCTTTGACGCATGTGGATATCTCGAGCAGTTCCGATGCGTCGAACGGAGAATTTTGCGCCTACATCAATTACGAAGACAGCAAGATTCGCTTGCCGATGATTATCCCGCAGGCAGGCGACTACCTGATTCGCTACCGCTATGACAACAACTGGACCGAAGACGGTGCAAATGGTAGTTCGCATTTTGTGAGCGTCAACGGCAAAAATCAGGAAGTGGAATTGCCGCTGACGGGCGCGTGGAGCGCGTTCCCTGAAAAGTCGGTGGTGTACATTCCCGCGAAACTCAAGCGTGGCTCGAACTTTATCGAGATTACGAAGGGCAAGCATTATGCGGAACTCGACCGTCTCGACTTCTTGCGCATTATTCGCGATACGATTCCGGCGAACGGCTTCGATAACGGTATCCGCGTGCGACTCACCGAAAAAGATGAATTTGCCATCAAGGACGGCGGCTACGCAATTTTCGAGAATGTGATTACGGATTCCATCGTGGGCCCGGGCGTGCTTGTGCAGGTGAAGAACGGCGCAGGCGGAACGCTGAACATTCGCAAGGAAAGTAAGAAGGGCGACGTGATTTCGAAATGTGAATTGCCCTCGGCGGGCGATGCCACCAAGTGGGTTGACGTGCGCTGCACCAACCTTCCGGAACTCAAGGGCGTGCAAGACTTTTACCTGACGGCGGAAGGCCTCGGCGGCGAAACGCTCCTTGGGAACATCAAGTTTGACGAAGGAATCAAGGATACGACGACATCAATTCGCCGCATTGGCGGTCGCGACGAGCGGCCCCTCCGTGCGGGCGACATGCAGCTTCCGGCGCAGAATAAAAAATACCGCGACCTCAAAGGCCGGCGGTATGATAAGCAAATTCCGTATCGGGTGATGTTCTAGGCTTTATTTGGCCCAGTCCCTATACTTGATCCAGATGTGCAGCCAGATTCGGGCGACGGAATCAATGGCGTCGCTGAAAATCATGGTGCTGTACATCTCGAAATATTTGCCCCATTCTGTTTCTGTTTCGAATTCCTTTATGGATTTCGTGTTTTCGAAATTTTCGGGAATCAAGAAATACGAGAACAGGTAGGAATACTGGGAGACGGCGCTCATGAAGTCCCACACGTTGTTGTTCTTGCCGCCCCAACTGTGCATGTACTTTCTTTTGGCGATTTCCGTTTCTACGTTGGTAGTGAATGCGCTAGATGCTATCGGAAGCGGGTAACCGTCCGGGTCGTAGAAGAATCGGTTGTTGTCCTTGTCAATTTTGTAGGCCTTGCTAATGGCGTCTTCCCATTTCTTTTCGATGCCGCCGTGAATGCCCTTGCCGTCGGAATAGGGGCGACAGTCGCAGTGCAGGGGCATGTGGCAGTCGGCAATGTAGTGGCTCAAAATGAAGAATCGCATGGCGATGTGGTTGCCCGATGTTGCGATGGGGCAGCCTTTTTCTTCGCGGTTGAGCATTTTGAAGTTGTCGATGATGCTGTGCGAAACTGCTTCGCAGCGGTCTGCGCAGTTGCCGCCTTCGATGTTGTAGGGTTTGCCCTTGAGCGGCGATTCTTTGGACATCTTGGTGTAAATGCTGTGGGTCGAGGGCAAGCTGCCGAAGGTGTTGTAGGTGCCGTCTTCAGCAGGGCGGTATTTGACGATGTGGCTGGTGGCCATGTCCTTGAAAACATCGTCGGGGTACCAGGCTCCCTTAATCACGAAGTCGCGGTAGTCCTTGAACCATTTGACCAAAGCCTTGGCTTCGGTGCGGACTTTGTCGGTGACGCCTGCAATTACATTTTCGTCGGTAGTGGTGGCAATAATTTCCAAACGCTTGATCGCCATAAAGGCAATCCATGCATGAGAATATTTTTTCATGCTAAAAGGCTCCTTTTTCTTAAAATATAAGAAAAAGAAATACCTTGTATGGTAAATGTACTACAAAAGAATCGGTAACGCAGTTATGTACTAAAAGAGTACCAACAGGTTCAGACCTGTAGCGGCATTTGCAACATTAAAGGTGGGGGTCACGAAGATTTGGGCTTCGCTGCGGCGAAGTTTACCACTTTTGTAGTATTCGTATGTTTCTTCGTTCTTGATTCGCTGGTGCTTGTGGCCAACATCCCTATGAATGGCGTAGATGTTGTAAATCGTGAGAGGGAGGCCGCCGGCGACCAATGGCACTCCTATAATAAAACAGGCGACGTCGTTGAGCGCATTGTCAAGATCGTCTGAACCGCCGGCCATCGATGCCAAGACGATTACGCCTAATGTGGTGACGCCAACGCCGGCAATTGTGCCTATGACATTTTCGGCAATGCTTTCCTGAGAGCGCTCTTTTTCGATTTCTTCGATAAAGTAGGAGTCGTAATCGTGTGACGGATCCAGGGCGAGTTGTTCGGCTACGAGTGTGTTGTATGCAACGGAGTCGCTTGCGGTTTCGGCCGGTTCGGTTGCGCCGGTTTTACGCGATTGATATAATTGATGGGCGCGTTCGTATGTCATGCGGCGCTTTGCGTGCGCTTTGCTTTCGTTAATTCCGCTGATATTTGCGGTTAAAATCGTTACACCCGATACCAAAAGCGGCATCGCTAGAATCGCTCCCGTGGCTCCTTCGTTGGATAATCCGGTCATAACAGTAAGTCCAAGACCGGTCAATAAGGCGCCAGAAATAGAACCCAAAACATTTAACCCGATTCCTTCTTGATTTCGTTCGTTTTCAATCTGGTTCTGGTAGTAAATATCGTAAGAATGCTTTGTGTCTAAGGCAAGCTGTTCTGCGATAAGGGAATCGGTATAGAACAACGAATCCGTCTTGTTGGTGTCCGGGGTGCCTTGTGCAAAGTTGAAAACGATGGCTAGCAGTATAAAAACGAGCGACTTTTTGAGCATGATTCTGCAATTTGGGTTGAAAGGTTCATTTGAAATATAAGATAATTATTTGAATTTGTTCTAATTTTTTATATTTGAGCTATGCTTACCATAAATGGACAGAGTGTCGATGCGGCGGGCAAGACTGTTGCCGAGTACCTTGCAGAAGCTGGGTACAATACCGTGCGCATCGCTGTGGAACGGAACGAAGAAATTGTTCCGAAGGCGAAGTATGCCGAAACGTTGCTGGCCGACGGCGACGTAGTCGAGGTCGTGAACTTTGTAGGCGGCGGGTGATGACTGCTGATCTTTCGCAGATGCGCGAACCTTCTCGCATGCCTTCGCAGAACGAGATGCACGCTGCGCTTGAAAAACGACAGGGCGCAGAAGCCGTGTGTAAGTTGCAGGCGGCAACGGTTGCTGTTTGCGGTTTGGGCGGCCTGGGTTCGAATATTGCGATTTCTTTGGCGCGAGCCGGTGTCGGCAAACTCATTCTGATTGATTTTGATCATGTTGATGTGACGAATTTGCATCGCCAGCAGTATAAGGCGTGCCAGGTGGGCATGCCGAAGCCCGATGCCTTGCTTGCTAACTTGAAAGAGATTGCACCGTATACGGAGTATGAAACGCATTTCGAAAAGGTGACTGCCGAAAATGCGGAGGCGTTGCTTGCCAAGGCCGACGTGATTTGCGAGGCGTTTGACAATGCCGAGGCGAAGGCGATGCTTGTGAACACGGTGCTTGAAAATATGCCCGAAAAGTTCTTGGTTGCGGCTTCTGGCATGGCGGGCTACGACAGCGGAAATTCAATTACGACTCGCAAGGTGACCAAGCGCTTTTATGTTTGCGGTGACGGCAAAAGCGACGTGAACGACGGAATCGGGCTCATTGCGCCCCGCGTGATGCTTTGCGCCGCTCACCAGGCTTTGGCTGTTATCCGCTTGATTCTTGGGTTAGAGTAGCATCTCGTTTCCGATGTCGTCCTGACGAATGTCAGGATCGGATTTGTTTTGTTGAACTTTGCTATATTTTGCCTTGCAAAAAAGAAGGCTTTATGGACGACAAACTCGTTATCGGTGGTCACGAATTTAATTCCCGCTTTATTTTAGGTTCCGGCAAGTATTCCCTCAAGCTGATTGAGGCTGCTGTGCGCGATGCTGGCGCAGAGATTGTCACTCTCGCCGTGCGCCGTGCAAACACCAAGGATCACGAAAATATTTTGGATTACATTCCGAAGGGCGTAACGTTGTTGCCGAATACGTCCGGCGCACGCAACGCCGCCGAAGCGGTGCGCATCGCGCGTCTTTCCCGCGAACTCGGCTGCGGTGATTTCGTCAAGATCGAAATCATGCGCGACACGAAGTACCTTTTACCCGATAACTACGAAACCATCAAGGCGACTGAAACTTTGGCGAAAGAAGGTTTCGTAGTAATGCCGTATATGTATCCGGATCTGAACGTGGCGCGCGACCTCGCTAACGCGGGTGCCGCAGCCGTGATGCCGCTTGCCGCTCCGATTGGGTCTAACAAGGGACTTTCGACTCGCGAATTCATCCAGATTCTCATTGATGAAATCGACCTCCCGATTATTGTGGACGCGGGCATCGGCAAACCGTCTGAAGCTTGCGCCGCCATGGAAATGGGCGCTGCCGCGATTATGGCGAATACCGCACTTGCAACCGCTGGCGATTTGCCGATGATGGCTCAGAGCTTCAAGCTTGCAATTGAAGCAGGTCGAAAGGCATATCTCGCTGGCCTTGGCCGTGTGCTGACCCGCGGAGCTTCTGCCTCTGACCCGCTCACGGGTTTCTTGAGAGATTAAAATCGGGGTTTTAGGGGCTTCGCCCCACCTTGGTGGCCATGCGCACTAAGGAGTAAAACTCCTAAGTGCTGTCCGCCCTAGGCGAAGGGGTAATGAAAAAAAGAGCGCTTAAAAAGCGCTCTTTTTTGTAGTGAGGGGGATTCTTCCCCCTTCAAACTGTTTACAGTCTACTTCCTACTTCCTACTTCTTACTGAACATCAACCTGTACCTTGTACATGGCCTTGCGCTGGGTGAGTGCGCCGCGCGGGGCGGTAGTCACGGTGACGTTTTTCTTGGTCACGCCGGGTTGCTGCTGCAAGGTCTTGAGGAGTTCCTGGTTGCGGGCTTCGGCCATGGCGAGGATTTCCTTTTCCATGGTCTTGCGGTCCAGTTCCTTGGCGTGTTCTGCGGCGTAAGCGGCGTAGGCGCTGTCCTTGTCTTCGATGGCGACAATGGCCTTTTCGTCGAGTTCGTTGAGCGTCGTCTTGTTCTGCGTGGCCTTGTAGAAGTCGGTCTTGAGCTTGTGCGTCTTGTAGGCTTCAACGGTCTTTTTCATGTTGAAGTTCTGCACAAAGTTCATCTTGAGTTTCTTGTCCTTGGCGAGTGCTTCGACCATCTTCTGGGCCTTGGCGAACTGTTCGCTGGTAAAGGAGCTTGCAAGCGGATCGATAAAGATTTCGTCGTTCTTGCCGAGGTCGATACCCACAACGCCTGCGCCCGTGGCGGCCACGTTACCTACGACCTTGAGCGGCGAGAGAGCCACCTTGATGAGCAAATTCATCACGGTCTGCCATACGATCTTCAGGTAAGAGAATTCCGGGTCCTTCACGTTGCCCTTCACGGGAACATCGAACTGAATCTTGTCATCTTTATCCTTGAGAATATAGAGACCGACCTTCATGGGAACGGTGTATTCCGGGTCGGTGGAGCCGTCCTTGTCACCGACGTCGATGTTGTAGATGTCGATAGTGTTCTTACTTTCGATGTTCCAGTCGTTCATCTTGTTTTCGCTGGCGAATGCCATGGTGCCCGAGCTGATGGGGTAGCCGGTGTAGTGGTGGCTATACGGCGAGAAATGCTTGAGGGCGAGGTTCTTCACGCTGATGTAGGCGTCCATGGTGCCGATGTCGGAAAGTGCGCCCTTGTACTTGAGCGTGAGTGCGCCACCTTCGGGGAAGGCTGCAGAAACGTTGATGGTGCAGGGGGTGTTGAAGTTGATGTTGGAACCGTTGACAGCGATGTTGCTCACCTTGTAATTGAACGGCTGCTTCGGAGTATGGTCGCTTGCGGATACGTTGGTGTTCACGACCTGCAGCTTGTTGATTACGGCCTTGAGCGGTTTGGACTTTTCGGCGGTCTTGGGATCTTCCTTTTCTGCAGGTTCTGCAGAAGCCTTCTTGGGCTTGTTCAGCGGTTCAAGCAAAACGTCGATGTTGGTCTTGCCATCCTTGTAAAGATCCAGGTGTGCGTAAGCGCCATCCACAATCACGGAATCTACGCGGAAGTCCATTTCGTTCACGTTTGCCTTGGCAATGCCAACGCCTACGTGTGCAACGCCGATGGTCTTGCCGCTGGTTTCGGTGAGCTTGATGCCGTCTACCGAGACGGTGCCGCTCACGTTCGAAGAGAGAACGTTGTTCACGTTGCCTGCCACGTTCAGGTCAACCCCGAGGGAGCCTTCGAAATCCTTGAACTTGATGAAGTCGTTCAAGTAGGGCTTTGCAATGGCGAGGGCGAGCTTGTTGAGCGTGACATTCACGCCGAAGTCCTGCGTCTTCATGTTGAACTGCACCTTGACGCCGAGGTCGCCACCGTTTGCGAACTTGAGGTTCACGCCGATGTCGGTGTTCTTGTTGCTGAAGTAGACGGCGGGAATGGCAACGGAGAAGTCCTGGATATGGATCTTGGAACCCACCTTGAGGTCTTCGTAAATGATGTTGCCTTTTTCAAGAGTGATGTTTTCGATGGCGACGCTGAATCCGCCCAAGGCTTCGGAGGGGTCGAGGTTCAGGGCCTGAGCAGAGTCGGTTGCCGTGGTGTCGGCCTTGGGTTCTTCCTTGGCGGCGGTGTCGCTGGCCGTGGAATCGGCGGCAAACTTGTTCAAGATGTCGCTAAAGTTGAACTTATCGCCTCTTTGCGCTACACGGGTGTAGAGGCCTTTCAAGTAGATTTCGCTCACGCTAATTTCTTTCTTGAGCAGGTGCGTGGGGTTCACGTTGATGCGGAACTTTTCGAAGGCCACGAAGGGGGTGGTGCCATCGGGTTCGTAGATGGCGAAATCGTCGACGGAGACGGTAAACGATAACGGGCTGAATTCCACGTTTTCGATTTTCATCTTGCGACCGATGAGTTCGTTGGAGTGTTCGACCACGTAGTCTTTTGCGATGCCGGGGGCGACTTTGAGTGCGACAATGACGAGAATGACCAGTGCCGCGAGAACGATAAGGGCGATATAACGTTTCTTCATGGTGCCTTAAAAATAGAATTCTTACTTTGCAGAAGTGTGTTAATTTTTTTTAGAACGCCTTTTTCTATCTTTATACATATAATGGAAAATTCCCCCTTGAATAACGATTCCCTGAACGTTTTGATTCTGGCGGCTGGCCTTGGAACCCGTCTGCGTCCACTGACAAATGACGTGCCGAAGCCCCTTGTTCCCGTGGTTGACGCCTCGATTTTGGATTTGCAGGCCCGTAAGGCGCGTGCCATCGGAAATGTTCGTTTGCACGCAAATGCCCATTACTTGGCTGATCAGGTTGTTTCGGCGGGTGGAACTTTAGGTTTCGAAAAAGTCTGGGTGGAGCTGCCCGACATTCTCGGAACGGCCGGCCCGCTCAAGCGTATTTATAATGAAGGATATCGTGGCGGTCTCCTGATTATGAATGGCGACGCCTATTGCGATTTTGACTTGAAGGCTTTTGTAGAAAATGCGCAGGCGTTGGCTGTTCAGCTGAATGGCCCGCAGGTGGCCTTGCTTGCGGTTGATTTCCCGAAGGTGAACACATTCCGCGTGGGTGCGGATGGTCGCTTGGCCGGCGTGGTCGGCCGTTTCGGTAGTGAAGATGGTCTGCCTGCGACGTTCTCGGGTGTTTCGTGGTACAGCGACGAGGCTCTTTCGCGCATTCGCGACGGGGAATTCGATATCCGTGAATTCTGGAAGCAAGAGATTGCGGCGGGTCGCGCTCCGTTCGTGGACATGACGCAACTGCATGCGACTTGGATTGATATGGGCTCGCCCGAAGGCTTGATGTCGGCGGTGGAGGCTCGCTTGAAGGAACTTGGCCGCGACGTAAACGAAGCCGTTGTCGAAGAAGGTGTTCAAGTGCCCGCTTCAGCAAAGATTATTCATTCTGTCTTATATAAGGGTGCTGTTATTTCTGAAAATGAAGTTATTCAGGATGAAATTCGAGGAAAAGACTTCTCCTGGAAAATCGCTCCTAACCACTAATCACTAACCACTGTCTACTTCCTACTTCTAACTATCTTATGCGCAAATTCAGAGTCGTTTTAGTAGAACCGGAACATCCGCACAATGTGGGTTTTGTTGCCCGCGCCATGCACTGCTATGCCCTCGATGAACTTTATATTGTTTACCCGAGGCGCGACAAGGTCATCGAAAATTCTTACCATACGGCTCCGAACAGCCACGAGGTCTTGGACAAGGCGACCATCGTTCACAAGTTCGAAGATGCTATTGGCGATTGCGCTTGCGCGGTTGCGTTTAGTCGCCGCATTTACGGTTCTGCCATCAAGCATACGATGATGCCTGGGCTTTCGGAATTGTTGCCTGAAAATGGTACGATTGCGCTGGTGTTCGGCCGCGAATCTTGCGGGCTTGAAACCGAAGAAGTGAACGCTTGCACCTACCAGTGCGAAATCCCGGTGCCGGGACTCATGAGCTTGAACTTGGCGCAGGCGGTGACGGTGGGCCTTTATGAACTTTGCCGCAGTGGTGCGCTTGCCAATGGTGAAGGCCGTGCAAAGCGGGGGAGCAAGGGTGCCTGCGAAACGGCCCCGGCAACCATCGACCAGATCGACAGTTTCAAGAAGTTCCTGGACCGCTATCTGACTGGCCAGTATCACGACCAGTCTTGGCGCGACAACTTCCTCAATACGCTCTTGCAGCGTTTGCATCCAACCCGCAACGAACTTTCCGCTTTGTTTGGCCTCATCCGTAATCTTGCAAAAAAGCCTGCCCGTCTGGAACAGGCCGCCGACAAGGCCGCGGCACAGAAAGCCGCTAAGGCTGCCGAAACGGCCGAGTCTACTGAATCGAAATAAATGGAAGTCGAATACAACATCGCCGGGCGAATTCTGGCCAAGGAAGGCACGCGCGTCATAACGCTGGCCGAAATCCTTGCGTCGCCCTTGGTGGTGAATGGCACCGCGGGTGCCGCGACGAATGCCGCCGACCTCTCCGAAGATTCCCTCGCCGCTTATTGCAAGGCTGTTTCGGCGCAGAACGCCTGCAAAGTCTACCTCTGGAAAGACTGCGAAGAATACGGTAACGCGAATGTGTTCAACGGCGGCTCCGATTACGAAGTCGTGAACGAAGTTTGCTTCTTATGCATCTGCGACAGCGGAAAAGAAATGGTCCGTGAAACCACGAACCACTGGAACGAGAAAATCAACGCCGTTATTTAGCGATAAACCTTTTTAATTTTACACTATGACCACGAAGACAATTAAAATTCAGTACCTCGATGAATCTATCCCGAAACTCACATACGTTGGCGGCAAGTCCGACTGGATTGACCTTGCCGCGGCAGAGAACGTGACTCTCAAGGCGGGGGAGTTCCGCCTGATTCATCTGGGCGTTGCGATGAAATTGCCTGAGGGTTTCGAGGCGCATATTGCACCGCGCAGTTCCACGTTCAAGAATTTCGGCATCCTGCAGGCGAATTCCGTGGGTGTGGTCGATTCTAGTTACTGCGGCGCAAACGACTGGTGGAAAATGCCCGTTTACGCCACCCGCGACGTGACCATCGAGAAGGGGAGCCGCATCGCGCAGTTCCGCATCATGGAAATCCAGCCGACGCTCACCTTCGAAGAAGGCTCTCTCGACGGTGCCGACCGCGGCGGATTCGGCAGCACGGGAATCTAGGGAACACAGATTTTATTTCGTTTATACCGACCCGAATGTATCTTTGAATTTACATTCGGGTTTTTCGTCTTTGGAGTCATCTCACGATTCTACCCCCAAACCACTGTCTACAGCCTACTGTCTACTGCCTACTTCCTACTCACTTTCTCAAACCTCTCGTCTTTCGTCTCTCGTCTAATTAGTATATTTCCCCTACACCGGCAGGTATAGCGCCTGCCCAGATTTTTTAACATCAAAAGGAAAAACATGAAACGTCTCCCCATTGTCGCTCTCGCAGTATGTTTCGCTGGTCTCGTTGCCTGCAATCAGGCTTCCGCCGGCGGTTCGTTCAACCAGCAGGCCAGGCTTGATAACCTCGAAAAGGATTTCAAGCAGGTTAAGGAAGAATTCGAAATCATCAAGTATGCCCTCGACAAGCGCGGCATCTCTCTGGAACAGGCCCGCGCTGAAATGGAAGCGGACAACAAGGTTTGGGACATTCCCGACGAAGATAGCCCGGTCTTTGGCAACACCAAGAACCCGAAGCTCACGATTGTTGAATTTACCGAATTCCAGTGCCCGTACTGCTCCCGCATCGCTCCGGTCATGAAGGAACTCAACGAAAAGTATCCGGACAAGATCAAGTTCGTGTACAAGCACTTCCCGCTCAGCTTCCACTCCAATGCTCGCGCCGCAGCTGCCTCTTCTATCGCTGCTCAGAAGCAGGGCAAGTTCTGGGAATACCGCTACGCCCTCGCTCCGCATAGCCGCGAACTCGGCGACTCCATCTATGTGGAAGTTGCAAAGCAGATCGGTTTGAACGTGGAACAGTTCAAGAAGGACATGGTGCTTGACTCTGCCATGAACGCCCGTATCGACAAGGACTTCCAGCTCGGTACCGAAGTCGGCGTGCAGGGTACCCCGAACTTCTACATCAACGGCAAGCGTCAGGACCGTTTCAGCCCGGAACTGGTTGAAAAGCTCCTCAAGGAAGCCAAGTAATTACTCAAGCGGTTCAATCTGTAAACGCGACTTCGCGTCGCGTGCTTCCTTTTTGAACGCGAAAATTTTAATTTCAAAATCAAACTAAAAAACACAACCAAAAGGACACGATCATATGATGAAGCGTACATTGACTGCCGCTACCGTCGCCCTCCTCGGCTTCGGCGTAACGGCTACAATGGCTCAGCCGAAAGCACCGCGCGTAGTTCCTTACAAGTTCTTCGACGAACAGTATCGTCCGGGGGGCTTTGACTACGCATACGGCGGCAAGAGCAAAGGTATCACCATCACTAAAGACGGCGGCTACAAGTCTAAGGCTGCCTTGAACATCAAGCTTGACCCGAGCGAATATTCGGGCGCTTCTGTTTGCTTGTACAACGAAACCTTCGACCTCAACAAGTTCATGCTCGACTCCAAGCTCGAATTCATGATCAAGGGTAAGAAGGGTGGCGAAGCCGTTAAGGTCGGCCTTTTGGACGAAGAAGTTTCTGACGGCAAGAAGACCCAGGTCGTTCTCCCGATGAACAAGTACATCCAGGGCGGTGCCGTGACGACGGATTGGAAGAAGGTTTCCATTCCTCTCGTGGACTTCCCGGACCGTGGTCTCTACTGGGACAACACCCGTAAGTCTGAATTCCCGGCTCGCATTGACTGGGACAAGATTGCAGAAATCCGCTTCTCTATCGACAAGAGCGGCGCATCTGATTTCGAAATCTGGGTCGACAACATCGAAATCGTGAAGGGCAACAAGAAGGCCGCTCCGAAGAAGAAGGTTGTCTACTGGGATGAAAACAACGATGTCATTGACGGCCCGAAGAACCCCGAAAAGCTCGACGGCAAGGCTAAGCCTGTCAAGAACGGTACGTTCTACGATAACCAGCTCAAGGGCTTCAGCTACAGCTACGGTGGTCTCTCTGCCCAGCGCGAAGCTGACTCCAAGACTCAGGGCAACCCGAACGTGCTCGCCCTGTACATCGATAACAACGACTGGTCCGGTGTGACCTACTCTCTTGGCGAAGGCAAGTACATTGACCTCTCCAAGGTGCGTAACAAGGGCGGTCTCTACTTCTGGATCAAGGGTAAGCTCGGCGGCGAAAAGGTGTACGTCGGTATCCTCGACAACCAGGGTAATGACATCAAGAGCCAGACCAAGATTAGCCTGAACGACTGGATCGAAGGCTCCAAGGTCAGCAAGGACTGGAAGCTCGTCAAGATTCCTCTGAAGAAGTTCGGCGACAAGGGTAAGGCTTGGGACGCTAACAAGCAGGCCGAAGTTGCTAAGGACGTGCAGTGGAACAAGATTCAGGAAGTCCGCTTCTCTGTGGGCAAGGGTGAAAACCAGGGTGAACCGGGCAAGCCGGCTCCTGTGACCATCTTCGTCGACCAGATTACCTTCACCGAAAATATCGACTGGGTTGACCCGGATATCAAGTGGGATAACTGGAAATCCAAGGCTCCGGATGTCGTGATTTCTGACTTCGAAGGCAAGTTTGGCAAGGACAAGTGGGAACCGTCTTTCGGTCCGAAGTCCAAGGCCGAAATCGAAATGCCGTACAAGACCTCCAAGCTCGACGGCAACAGCCTCTACATCAAGCACTTCGAAATGTCCGACTGGGTGGACTTCGTTCTTGACTTTACCAAGAACGGTGCCGCTCACGACGCTAAGCAGCGCGACTGGACGAACCATTGGGGCATCATGTTCGACGTCTACTCCGAACGTGCATGGCAGTCCATCACGGTTCAGATCGGTGACGCTGGCAACGAACTCTTCGTTTCCAACACCGGTGTACCTCGCGGTCGCACCACGGTGATCGTGCCGTTCCGCACGTTCTCCAAGTTCCCGTACTACCAGCCGCCTAACGCTAAGGAAAACGGCGTGTTCGACCTCAAGAACGTCGTTTCTCTCGACTTCAAACCGGGTGGAGAAGGTTCTAACGGTAGCTTCGAAATCGACAACATTAAGCTCACCAACCAGAAGGAAGTCAAGGCTGCTGCTCGCCCGGCTCTCGTGAAGGTTGAAGTTAAGGGTACCGGCGACGTGATCAACCCGAACATCTCGGGCGGCCTCTTCGGTATCAACGCTGCACTTTGGGATGGCGACATGCTCGACAATCCGAAGTTCAAGGTTCAGACTGCTGAATACGCCAAGCGCATCAACCACGGCATCATCCGTTATCCGGGTGGTCTCCGTGCCGATGACGACCACTGGAAGGAAATCCTCGACAACCACGACTGGATGGTCGATACCGACGAATTCCTCGCTTGGTTGAAGAAGACCGGTTCTAACGCCATGTTCACCGTGAACTTCGGTTCCGGTACCGAACAGGAAGCCGCTGCTTGGGTGAAGCACACCAACATCGACAAGAAGGCCGGCATCGTTTACTGGGAAATCGGTAACGAAGTCTATGGTAACTGGCACCCGTACTATGAAAAGTATGGTAAGGACGGCGGTACCATTTATGGTAAGCGCGCCCGTAAGTTCATCGAAGCCATGAAGAAGGTTGACCCGACTATTAAGGTCGCAGTCCTCGGCGTGCTCGATGGCCAGTGGAACGACAACGTGCTCAAGGAAACCGGCGACATTGCCGACGGTCTCATTGTTCACCACTATCCGCAGCACCTCGGTGAAGAAAACGACTTCGCACTCCTCTCTGCTCCGCAGGACCTCGTTCCTATCTACAGCCGTCTCCATAAGGTTGTGGACAAGTGGACCAGCCACTTCAAGAAGGACAAGAAGATCGAACTCTGGCTCACCGAATGGAACTCCGTGGACTTCAACCCGGGTCCGCAGACCATCTCTCTCGAAAACGGTCTGTTCGTTGCTGACTACCTCGCTATGCTCGCCACTGAAAATGTGGACAACGCACAGTACTGGGATATCCACAACGACATCACTCCGGAAGGCGGTGACTACGGTTACCTGACCCGTTCTGCAGAAGAATGCATGAACTGCCCGCGTCCGAGCTACTGGGCATTCCAGATGGCTTCTGACGCTCTCCGCGGCAAGCTCCTCAAGACCGAAATTACCGGTGACAAGGAATCGCTCATCACGACCTACTACACCGAAAACGGCAAGAAGAAGAGCCTCCTCGTGATCAACAAGAGCCCGTACAGCGACTACGAACTCAAGCTGAACATTCCTGGCTTCAAGGGCAAGGCCACTGTCCAGACTCTCGACCGCAGCACCGAAAAGCTGAAGGAAGGCTGGGCAAACGATCCGTCCAAGAAGGCCAAGAAGGGTGTTGACATCAGCAAGCCGGTCAAGGTCGGCAAGCGCACCGTCACCCTCATCACGGTGGAATAAGGAATATCATTCCGGCTTAACCGCCGGAATCATTCTTTGAAGAAACGCCTCGGCTCTGCCGGGGCGTTCTTTTATATTCGGCAAATATATCCGATTAATGAAGCCGGCTGTATAAACGAAAAGCCGCAGGCAAACGCCCGCGGCTTTTTTTAGATATTTTGTTGAGTTATCTTTCCAAGCGGAAGTAGACTGCGGCCAGCGGCGGGAGCTTGATATTCAGGCTCCACTGGCGGTTCTGCCACGGAATGTCCTGCGTCCAGACTTCGCCGAAGTTCCCCACGTTTGAGCCGCCAAACATGCTAGCGTCCGTGTTGAAGATTTCCTTCCACTTGCCGCGAGTCGGAGCGCCCAGGCGGTAGTCATTGCGGACTACCGGCGTGAAGTTGAACACGCAGAGGATTTCGTTTCCGTGGTCGTCCTTACGCACAAAACTTACGATGGAATTGTCGGCGTCGTCGCACCAGATCCATTCAAAGCCAGTGTAGTAGTGGTCGATTTCCCAGAACGGGGCGTTTTCCTTGTACAGGTGGTTCAAAACCTTCATCATCTGCAGGAGCTTGCCGTGGCTATCCCAGCTGACCAAGTGCCAGTCGAGGGAGCGCTTTTCGTTCCATTCGCGGAACTGACCGAAATCGTTGCCCATGAAGTTGAGTTTCTTGCCCGGATGCGCGTACTGGAAGGCGTAGGTGAGGCGGAGGTTTGCAAACTTCTGCCAGTTATCTCCCGGCATCTTACCGAGCATTGAACCCTTGCCGTGAACCACTTCGTCGTGGCTGAACACCTGGATGAAGTTTTCGCTGTAGGCGTACACCATGCTGAAAGTCAGCTGGTTGTGGTGGTACTTACGGTGAATCGGTTCGTGCTGAATATAGCTGAGGAAGTCGTTCATCCAGCCCATGTTCCACTTGTAGTGGAAGCCGAGGCCGCCCTGTTCAGGCGGACGCGTAATGCTCGGGAAGCTGGTGGATTCTTCGGCAATCAAGATTGCATGCGGCGTGAGGCGGCCCATGATGCTGTTCAGGTGCTTCAGGAATTCGAGCGTATCGTAGTTGATATTGCCGCCATCCTTGTTCGGCACCCACTGGCCGGGGCCCTTACCGTAGTCGAGGTAAAGCATCGATGCCACAGCGTCGACGCGCAGGCCGTCGCAGTGGAATTCCTTGAGCCAGTACATGGCGTTTGCAATCAGGAAGTTCTTGACTTCGTTGCGGCCCAGGTTGAAAATGTAGGTGCCCCAGTGCGGGTGCTCGCCCTGGCGCGGGTCGGCGTGTTCGTAACAGGCGGTGCCGTCGAAACGTCCGAGTGCGTGAGCATCCTTCGGGAAGTGGGCCGGAACCCAGTCCACAATCACGCCGATTTCGTTCTGGTGGCAAAGGTCCACAAAATGGCGGAACTGGTCAGGCGTACCGTAACGGCTCGTGGGGGAGTAGTAACCGGTCACCTGGTAGCCCCAAGATTCATCGAGCGGGTGTTCGGCAAGCGGCAAGAATTCCACGTGCGTGTAGCCCATTTCCTTAAGGTACGGAATCAAGGTGTCTGCAAGTTCGTCCCAGTTGAGGAAACGATCCGGATTTGCGGGGTCGCGACGCCAAGAGCCTGCGTGGACTTCGTAAATGTTCATCGGCGAACCGAAGACCTTGGTTGCCCAATGCGTAGTCATGTAAAGGTCATCACCCCATTCGTAGCCATCGAGGTGCGTGGTAATGGAGGCGGTTGCCGGGCGGACTTCGCTGAGTTTTGCGAGCGGGTCCACCTTCACGTGCAGGTTGCCGTCGGCACCATGAATTTCAAAGCGGTAGAGTTCGCCTTCGCCAATGTTCGGAATAAAGATTTCCCAAATGCCGGTGCTGCCGAGCATGCGCATCTGGTGGCGGCGGCCGTCCCAGCTGTTAAAGCTACCGACCACGGAGACCGCGCGGGCGTTCGGAGCCCAAACAGCAAAGTGTACGCCTTTAAAGCCCTGGTGTTCTACAAGGTTTGCGCCCAACTTGCGGTACAGTTCGTAGTGCGTGCCGCTGGAAATCAAGTGGCGGTCAAAGTCGCTAAGTACAGGGAGGAATGCATACGGGTCAGTCAGCGTGTATTCGTTGCCGTCGTCCTGCTTGATAATCAAGTTATAAAAGAACGGTTCGTATTCCTTGTCGAGAATGGCTTCGAAAAATCCCGTGTTGCCAAGCTTCATGAAGTCGAACTCGAACTCGCCGTCGCAAGATTCACCGCGAATAAAGCTAGCCTGCGGCTGGTAAGCGCGAATCACCGTCTTCACGCCGCGGTCCGTATTCAGCGGATGCAAACCCAAGATGGAAAAAGGATCCTTTGTATTAAAATCCCAAATGGCACGCATGTCTTCCGAAGTCAAGCTCGTGAAGTCATTCCATTCCATATCATACTCCTGTAAAACACCTAGTTGTAATGTCGTAAATATAACTTAATCAAAAAAAATGGGGCTTTGCAATTCTATATTTGGGGCATGTACAGGCGAGTCCTTACGATTCAAGATATTTCGTGCTTTGGACAGTGCTCCCTCACGGTGGCACTGCCGATTATTTCTGCGTGCGGTGTAGAGACGGCTGTGTTGCCGTCGGCGATTCTTTCGACCCATACGGGTGGCTTTACGGGCTGGACATTCCAGGACCTGACTAAAGAAATGTTGCCGATTAGCGAACACTGGCGTGTGGCTGATATTCGCTTCGATGCATTCTATACTGGTTATCTGGGTTCTATTGAGCAAATCAACATGGTTCAGCACATTATGGACACCAACGGTGTCGATGGTGCGATTCGGGTGGTAGACCCTGCCATGGCCGACAACGGGGCGCTTTACCCCGGCTTTAACATGGAATTTGTCGCTGCCATGAAGGATTTGTGCGCCCATGCCGATGTTTTGCTCCCGAACATGACCGAAGCTTGCATGCTCACCGATACGGAATACAGCGAAAACATTGACCGCGAAACGGTCGAAATGCTTTGCAAAAAACTCTGCGAACTGGGCACCAAGTCGGTGGTGCTGACCGGTGTCGGATTCCGCGCGGGATACACGGGCGTGATGCTTTACGACGGTAAGGAATTCAACTACTACGAACACAAGAAGATTACCAAGGGCTTTAACGGCACGGGTGACTGCTATGCTTCTGCATTTGTGGGAGCCATGCTCCGTGGTCGTTCCATGGTCGATGCGGCCCGAATTGCGGCTGATTTTGTGTTGGAATGTATCGAAAAGACGTACGAAGACAAGTCTCACTGGTATGGAGTCAAGTTTGAACTTGCGCTCCCGAGCTTGATTAAAAATTTGGCAGACGAGTAGGTTCTTATGGCAATTGCGATGGAAGAAACGGTTGACCCGATGCAGTTTACGCAGGTGTTCAAGGTAACGCCCGAAATGATTGACGACAATCATCATTTCAACAACGTGTGGTCGGTGCAGTGGATTCAGGATATCGCGATTGCCCATTCCGATTCCGTGGGCGGTACGCAGCTGATGCGTGACCTAGGTGCCGGCTGGATGATTCACGTACAGCACGTGGAATACAAGAACCAGGCTTTCCTCGGTGATGAAATCCGCGGAACTACGTGGGTTGCCGCTTACGGTAAAGTGGCTAGCTTACGCAAATGCCGCTTTGAACGCGTCTCTGACGGCAAGGTGATTTTTGAGTCTGAAACCCAGTGGGTGCTTGTTGACATGAAACGCGGTCGCCCCATCGCCATTACCGACGAAATGAAGCGCCTGTACGTCGGTCACTAGTTAGTATACAGTAGACAGTAGGCAGTAGGAAGTGACTCGAATGTGTCATCCTGAGCAACGTCACCCTGAACTTGTTTCAGGGTCAGCTTTTTATTTTAAGAAATATTCCGCAATCCGTTGGATTCTTGCCCGGAGGCTTTTTTCGTTGTCTTTGTGGTACGGCGGGTAAAGGAATGTCATGGTGTCGAGGGCGCTCTGCCGCATCACGTTGCGTTCGTGACTGAATGTCTTGAATCCGTAAATCCCGTGGTAATTGCCGGTGCCACTCATGCCCACGCCGCCAAACGGAACGGAATTATTTGCAATCTGCAAAATGCAATGATTCACGCAGGTAGAGCCCGAGGTTGTGCGGGCGATGACTTCGTTGATTTTCACTTCGGACTTTCCGAAAATGTACAGTGCCAGCGGCTTCGGGCGCGCTTGAACGAAGGCGATTGCTTCTTCTAGAGAATCATAGGCAATTATCGGGAGAAGGGGGCCGAAAATTTCGGATTCCATAATGCGCATGTCGGCGGTGACACCCGTGAGTACGGTTGCGGGAGTGTAGCGGTTTTTGATGTCGTCGGGGCTGAATTGCGCGCCGATGACAGCCTTCGCGCCGTTGTCCAAAGCGTCTTTGATGAGCCCTTGATGGCGCTCCACAGTTCGGCTTTCTACGATGTGCACGAAAATTTCGGAGTTGCGGCGTGCCTCATCGGTTTCGCCGTACATTTTCTTGATGTTGTCTGCGATGGCTTCGGCGAGCGGTTGCATTAAACGGCGCGGACAAAGCATGTAGTCGGGAGCGATGCAGGTCTGGCCTGCGTTCAGGCACTTGCCCCAGGCGAGTTTCTTCGCGGCATCCTTGATTTTAACATCGTCCAGAATGATTACCGGCGATTTTCCGCCAAGTTCGAGCGTAACGCCGGCGTGAATCTTGGCCGCTTCTTCTGCCACATGGGCACCTACGTTCGGACTACCTGTAAAGAACACATGATCGAAGGGAAGGGCAAGTAACTGGTCGCCAATTTCGGCACCTGCGCCCTGCATGACGGCGACTTCATTCTGCTGGAAAACTTCTTTAATAATCGATTCCAAAACTTCGGCAACATGCGGAGTCTTGTGGCTCGGCTTTGCAATCACCACGTTGCCTGCGGCAATAGCCGCTACAATCGGCGAAATAAACAGCAAGAACGGGTAATTCCACGGGGCCATAATCAGCACGCGGCCCTTGGGCTCAAAATGACTCACGCTTGAATTCAGCGGGAACAGGAAACTCCAGCTACCGTCTTTATCTTCGACCCAATCGGGCAAATGATTCACGGTGTGGTCGATTTCTTGCAGGGCGGGGTAGACTTCGGTGAGCCAAGCTTCAGTCTTCGGTTTATGAAAGTCGGCCCATACGGCATCGTAGAATTCCTGCTGTCGAGCCTCGATAACCTTGCGGAGTTTGAGCAATTTGACGATGCGTTCTTTTACGCTTGTTTGTGCAATCTTCCAGCGATTTTCACCTTGCGCATCAAATATGTTTTGTAAGAAATCTGACATGCTGCACAATATAATTTTTAGTCATTCGTTTTAGGTCTAGGGACGCTCGTTTTATGGCTCTGTAGTGCGTTAAACGATTCTAGCCACAAAATCCTGTCTACTGTCTACTGCCTACTGTCTACTTTTTATACATTATAAATATGGCAAGTTTGATTGAATTCAAGGGTAAAAAGCCCATCCTTGGCGAACGCGTGTTTATCGCGGAAGGTGCCAAAGTCATTGGCGATGTAGAAATTGGCGACGATTCGTCTGTTTTTTACAATACGGTAATCCGTGCTGACCTCGCCGAAATTCGCATTGGCAAGCGTACCAATATCCAGGACAATGTGACCGTCCACCTTTCGACCGGTGTCGGAGTCCATGTGGGTGACGATGTGACGGTGGGCCATAATGCCATTTTGCATGCTTGCGATGTGGACGACCACGTGTTGATTGGCATGGGTGCAATCCTCATGGACGGCGTACACATCAAGTCGAACAGCGTGGTGGCTGCCGGTGCCGTGGTGACGCAAAACAAGGAATTCCCGGAACGCAGCTTGATTGTGGGTGCTCCGGCCCATGTGGTGCGTGAACTGACCGAAGACGAAATCCGCAAATTCCATGAAAATGCGGAACATTATTTGGTCATTAAAGAAGAGTTGAGAAACTCTTAACGCTTTTTTGCTACAAAAAACTTTGCTTTAGACTTGATCCTTTATATAATTATATTTTAGCTGTGATGTATAAGTTTGTCTTTCTCATTAATCCGATTAGTGGCGGCGGCCAGGGCAAGGTGATTCACCAGTATTTGCCCGAAATCATGTCTTCCTTGAATTATACGGAAGACCAATGGAAGGCCGAATTTACCAATATTGATGGGTTAGACAATCAGATCAGGGATGCTCTTGCCAATACAGAAAAACTGGTGGCCGTCGGTGGCGATGGCACCGTGTCCTCTGTCCTTTCGGTGATGGTCTCTTCGGAATACGCGAAGTCCGTGAAAATCGGCCTGATCCCGCTGGGTACAGGTAACGATCTTGCCCGCGTTTTGAATCTTTACAAACCCTATGTGGACAAGGGACTCTTGTTCCTGGTGCGTAGGCTTTTGCAGGCCAAGGCGCGCCCCTTTGATATCTGGAAGGTTAACGGAAAACTGGCCTTTGCGAACTATTTTTCGGGCGGTATCGATGCCCGAATTGCTCACGATTTTAACCGCGCCCGCGCCAATGGCGAATTCAATTCGAATTCCGTGCTGGTGAACAAACTGCATTACGTGAAGAGTTTCTTTGCGGACCGCTCTTACCAGCTTAAAAAGGGTAAGCTTTCGTTTGTAGATGCCGAGGGCCGCAGCTGGCAAAAGATTCTGGATGGTCACCGCACCGTGATTGTGGGCAATATCCCGAGTTTTGCAAGCGGCGCAAATCCGTTCTACAAGTCCGACATGGCTGATGGCCTGCTCGAAATCGTATGTGTGCCGAATATGTTCAGGTTCTTGCTGGCCATTGCGGTCGGAAACTTGCCTGTAATCGGAAATCTGGTTAAGAAGTATTTCATCAAGACTCGCAAGGCAAAATCCATTAAGCTTGAATTTGCCGAAGATGAATTCTTGCAGCTCGACGGCGAAGACCTGAGCGGTAAACTCGGCGGCCATGTAGACATTGACTTTGCCTGCAAGGTGCAGATTATGGCGCTGGGGGAATAATGTTCTCCGTTCGCGCCTCAGACATAATCGATTACCTGCAAAACATATGCCAAATTGAATGCCGCGTCTTGCGCGAGTCGCCAGAGGTTACTTTAACAGGCTTTGCCGCACTGACGCAGGCTCGTGAAAACGATGTGAGTTTCTGGGTCGGTCGCGTCGAGAGCGTGACGCATGCGAATGGTCCTTCGAACGACGATTTGAAAAAGACGGCCGCTGGCCTCCTATTCGTGCCTTCTGCTGCGGCGCAATCGGGCGAGGTCTCGTTTGCCGAGATTTTCCCGAATGCAAAGAATATTGTCGCCGTCGCTGAACCTTACCATGCCATGGTCAAGTTTCTGGAGCATTTCGAAGGCAACGGATTCACCGACAACATGGAATCGGGTGTGCATTTTGACCGCGACTACATGGGCGTCGGCTATGGCGAAAACGGCCCCTGGATTCACCCGTCGGCGGTTGTCGAAGGCTTTGTTGACGAAGGCTGCTTTGTCGGGCCCGGCTGCGTCGTGATGCGTGGTGCAAGCGTCGGGCGAGGCTGCCGCCTGGAATCGAACGTGACCATTTACCCGAATGTCATCGTGGGCGAGGACTGCATTTTTCAGGCGGGCGTCGTCGTCGGTAGCCGCGGTTTCGGATTCTATGAGCACGAAGGCGAACGCCGCATGGTGCCGCATTTTGCAGGCGTCTGCATCGGGAACCGTTGCAGCTTTGGTGCAAACACAGTCGTGGCGGCCGGATTCATTTCTCCGACGACTATTGGCGACAACTGCCATCTGGATTCCATGGTGCAGATTGCGCACAACTGCGTTTTAGGCAATAACATTTATATGGCCTCGCAAACGGCTCTCGGCGGCACGACGATTCTCGAAGATGGTGTGCAGTTCGCGGGCGGCGCAAAGGCGGCGGGGCACTTGACCGTTGGCAAGAATGCGATTGTGACTGCGAAAGCGGGCGTGACCAAGAGCGTGCCTGCGGGTAAGACTGTCGCTGGATTCCCGGCGATTGATATCGACATCTGGCGTCGTCAAATGGTCGAGCTCCGCGTTATGGCGAAGAAAAAACTGAAGTAGACAGTAGACGGTAGGCAGTAGGAAGTGACACGAACGTGTCATCCTGAGCTATACGAAACTAAGAACTTTAGTTCTCAAGTTGAGTTATGCCCTTTGGGTAGTAGTGTAACGAGTCGAAGGATCTTTTGTTGACTGAGACTCGTAAATGTCTTTCTGCAGATATTTGCTATTTTGTAGCTCGTAATGAGTAATGTGTGTGAATTTAAATCCCCCAGCTTAAGCTTTGGTTCGACATCGGTTTCTGTCGAGCCGCTGGAAAAGGACCCGCAGAAAGTTCCCTTTGTGGCTTGGTATGTGGGCGAAAAGCTTTTTTATCGCAGCGATGCGTGTCATTGTTTTGAAGAACTTGAATTTTTTGCGAAGCGCACCGCTGGCTACAAACTGAGCGAATCCGGCTTGGGACTCTTGTCGCCGGAGCATTTGGCATCTGTGTTCCTGATGTGGCCGCACCGGCGCTTTAATGTGCGACTCTCTGATGCGGCCAAGCCCGAAGTCCCGATGATGGACGGTTCTGCAATTCCGTTCTTCTGCGAAATGCGAAAATTCTGCGGAGCGCCCGAAGAACTCGTCTTTTTCGACGCCCCTGTGCATGCCGAGTGGGACTTGGGTAGCGATACCGCAGTCTACGGCCATGTCCGCATTACGCCGGCGGAAACCTTCGAAGTGGAATACGTGCTCGACCGCAACACCGCCCGCGACGGTTACGACCTGAAGTCGGCGGCGTCCGTCTCCATTTATTCGCCCGAAAACTTGTACCAAATTTTCATGGCGCGCACCTTCATCCATCAGGTGGAACTGGAGCGCGCTCAAGCGGCAGGGCTCCTCGCCGGAGTCGATGAATCTTGCGGACTCCTGCTCGCAGCGGGGGATTGCGCGGCTCAAAACAGCGCCTGTTCGCCAAAATTCCGCATCGCGAACGAGCCTGCGATGCATAAAATACTAGATTTGATTGGAGACCTGAGTTTTATCTGTCCGGCCCTTCCGAGGGTCAGAATCGAAATCACCAACGGTGGGCACGTGTCCCATCGACAAATTATGGAGAAAATTATTCCTTATGTCCATGCTGGAATCTTTACCCAAGTCTAATGTCGCCGGAATCCTCTACGATGCCGAAGTCGTCCACAGCGTGCTTCCGCAGAAGGCCCCGTTTGCCTTTGTCGATGAAATCTTGAGTCTCGACGCCGAAAACATGGAAATCGTTGCCAAGTGGCATTTGACCGGCGAAGAAGGATTCCTCAAGGGACATTTCCCGGGCAATCCGGTGCTCCCCGGCGTGATTCAGATTGAATCCATGGCCCAGGCCGCCACGCTCCTCACCATGATTGGTCGCGAAGCCGAAACTACCGGCAAGCGCCCCGCCTTCATGGGTGTCGAAAACTGCCGTTTCCGCGCTCCGGTGATTCCGAAGGCTGAAATCGTTCTGAAGGCCAAGCTCATCATGGCCCGCCACGGCATTTACAAGTACAGCGGCGAACTCCTGACCGTCGACGCCGAAGGCAAGGAAACCCTCTGCACCAAGGCCGACTTCAGCGCCGCTATGGTGTAATTATTTAATGCCCTCTCTGTCTTCCCGGCGTAAGCCGGGATTTCCTTTGATGCCTGCTAAGGATTGCTTTATTGTCACGCTGATTGGGAATCACTAACGTGATTCCTTTTTTTATAATTTAAATTTGGCAAAAAAGATTGAGGTTCCAGGAGGTTTTCTGTGAAATATTTTGTTGCGTTGTTGCTTTCTGCTTTTTTGTTCGTCGCCTGCGGTGACGACGACAGCAGCAGCTTCGTGAGTCCGGAGAAGGAATCTTCGTCTAGCGAAATTCTGAGCAGCGGCGACGGGACCAGTGACGGCAATGGAGACAAATCCAGCAGCAGCGTCTCGTCTTCGTCTACGAACAGCTCTTTTTCCGCAAAATCAAGCTCTTCCACGGATTCCAAGAGCAGTTCTTCGAGTAGTTTGGTGCTTTTTGAAAGCTCCAGTTCCTTGTCTAAACAACTACGGTGCCTATTGGAGTGTACGGATGACTGCGAAGGGGAAACCTATTGGCAAGGGAGCGATTATCAAATGATTTGCCATGATGGGCAATGGCTTAATCTAGATTCTATGGAGCAGGCGAATGCGCCAAGCAGCAGCAGCTACTTCGACATGACGGAGCAGTTCAACGAGAAGGTGTCTTACGGCGAGTTCACGGACCCGCGTGACGGGCAGAAGTACCGCACGGTGAGCTTAAAGGATGGCCTTTATTATACTGACTCGCTTGTGTTTTTTGCAGAGAATCTCAATTTTGGCAAAATGATTCCTGGAGGTTCTGTACAGGGAGACTCCACGAAGTACTGCTACGATGACGATCCGTGGTACTGCGAGAACGGTTGGGGCGGGCTCTATACCTGGAGCCGTGCGATGAATCTTCCATCGGTTTGCGATTCTGTCAAGTTTGGGTCGGAGAAATGCTATTTCTCTTTTGCTCAGGATAAGGATGGAAAATATATCGATGGTGAAATTATTCATCAGGGAATTTGCCCTGAGGGTTGGCATATAGCGAATGATGGCGAATGGGCTTATCTTCAGGAGAAAAGCGGCAACAGTGTCGCCTACTACATGGGTTCAAAGGTCGCCGGCTTCGGTAATAACAGCTATGGGTTATCGATATTGCCCGCCGGGTATTGGGAACGGTATCCGAACGGAACAACGGTGTTTCAAAATATAAAGGAGCAGACGCTTTTTTGGCTTCCCGGACAGAATTCTGATCATCCAGACGAAGCTAGATTGACAAACGTTATGGATAATCAAATGTCTCGAGGCGGGTCGCGAAAGAAGAATGATTATGCGCATTCAATTCGCTGTGTAAAGAACTACTAGTTCACCACAATCTTTAACAAAAAAGTTTAACAAAAAATCAGGGTTATGCCAAATAACCCACAGGGAGGGACTTATGTCTAAGAAGAAAAGCGACGGCGAATGCCTGGCCGCTAAGCGAACATTCCGGAACGGCCATGTGAGCGTGCGGTGCAGGCAGAGCCGAAGCGCTCTTCGCAATAATGACTCTTATTAAACAGAAATCACGTTAGAGATTTCGAATTCGTGTGGCTTTTTTACGGATCCAGCAAATCGCCACGGATGACTTCGACTTGATCCCCAATTAAACTGATGATGTTAGTCGGATTGATTTCGATGGGGCCGCAGTCGACCATCATGTCAACGGAATGCTCGAAGGTTTTCCAGATATCGTCCGGCTCGTACATGTCTTCTTCGGTGAGCTTGGCGGCCGTACTCAGAATCGGCTTGTCGAAATGCTGGAAAAGTTCCTTGAAGAACGGGTGCGTCGGCATTCTCACGCCGATTTCCGGGCGCTTGACGTCCAGGCGGCGGGCGATATGCGGGTCGGCGGGCAAAATAAACGTGTATGGTCCGGGCACGCGCGGCTTCATTATGTTGAATGCAAAGTTGTCTACACGGGCGTAGTCGGTTGCCTTGCGAATGTCCGGAATGATGAGCGCCATGAAGAACTTCTTCATCGGCTTCTTGAGGGCATAAAGCTTGTGGATTGCCTTGGGCGATTCGGCGTTACAGCCAATTGCGTAACCAGATTCAGTGGGGTAGAGAACAAGACCGTCGTCTTCGAGGGCGGCTGCGGCAAGCTTCACGATTCTCGCTTGCGGATTTACAGGGTGAACTTCAAAACGCATGGCGATAAAATAGTAAAAACATAGGAAATTGCAATAGCTGATTTTAAGGGCTAAAAACTCAAAATTCCTGCTGTTTAGCCTGTCTTTTTTCTATTTTGTATGCCGTAAAATAATACGGAGTTTTTATGTCCAATTATTGTCCTGTTATCGGTCTTGAAATCCATTGTCAGCTCGCGACTAAAACCAAGATGTTCTGCGGCTGCGAAATCGAAGTGAATACGACCCCGAACAAGCACGTTTGCCCCGTTTGCCTCGGTATGCCGGGTGCCATGCCCGTGCCGAACAAGAAGGCGGTGGAATACGCCATTCGCTTAGGCCTCGCCTTGAACTGCGAAATCGACCTGAACGCCATGTGGACCCGCAAGAACTACTTCTACCCGGACTTGCCGAAGGGCTACCAGATTACCCAGACGGGCGGACTTCCGGTGTACGACCACCCGATTTGCAAGAACGGCTGGCTCGAAATCGTCAAGGAAGACGGTACCAAGAAGCGCGTGGGCATTACCCGTATTCACATGGAAGAAGACGCTGGCAAGCTCATCCACGACATGAGCCCGACCGATTCCCACTTCGACGCGAACCGCTGCGGCACTCCGCTTTGCGAAATCGTGACCGAACCGGATATCCGTAGCCCCGAAGAAGCCGTGCTCGTCTTGAAGAAAATCAAGCAGACGCTTGAATACACGCGTGTTTCCAATGCCAACATGGAAAACGGCAACATGCGCTGCGACGGCAACATTTCTCTGCGTGCCAGCGAAGACGCTCCGTTCGGTATCCGTGCCGAAATCAAGAACCTGAACAGTTTTACGAACCTCGAAAAGGCTCTCTACTGCGAAATGAACCTGCAGGCCTCGACGCTCGATGCCGGCAAGGAAGTGGAACAGTGTACCAAGCGTTACGACCCCAACGCGGACAAGACCATCGTCATCCGCTCCAAGGAAGACGCCCACGACTACAAGTACTTCCCGGAACCGGACATGGTCCGCCTCGTGACCGACCCGGCCTTTGTGGAAGAAATCCGCCGCACGCTTCCGGAACTGCCGGATGCCCGCCGCAAGCGCTTCATGGATGACTTCGGTGTCTCCGAATACGACGCCATGGTGCTGACCGAAGACCGCGACGTGAGCGAATGGTACGACACTGCTGCCAAGAACTGCAAGAACGGCAAGGTCTTGGCCAACTGGGTGATTACCGAACTCCTCGCCAAGGTGAAGGAACTGGAAGGCGGCCTCTCTGCCCTCAAGATCAAGCCCGAAGACCTCTGCAAACTCGTGAACCTCATTGCCGACAACACCATCAACGGTAAGATTGCTAAGACGGTCTTCGCCGAAATGTTTGAAACCGGCAAGGACCCTGAAGCTATCGTGAAGGAAAAGGGCCTTGTGCAGGTGACCGACACCGGCGCCATCGAAGAAGTGGTCCGTGCCGTGTGTGCCGAAAACGCAGCCCAGTTCGCCGAATTCAAGGCCGGCAAGGTGGCGCTCAAGGGCTTCCTCGTGGGTATGACCATGCGCAAGTCCGGCGGCAAGGCCAACCCGGGCCTCGTGAACCAGATCCTCGACAAGCTCGCGAAGGAAGGGTAGGGGTTCTGGGCTGTGGGGTCGCTCGTTTCACTCGCTCTGAGCGATGAGGTAGAGATGTCAAATAGTACATCTACTTTTCCTCATACCTCAAAGGCGCAATGCGCCGACCCCATACCTCACACCTCACACCTTATACCTCGTACCCTTTGCATTTTTCTTTTGCTTGTTATTGTCCTCGCTCTTCCCGCAGCCGCAGCCGACAAGCTCGACAAGTATGACAGCGCCTATGTGAGTACGCTGAACATGACCGACGAAGAAGCGGCGGAACTCTACGGCATCGATTCGACTAAATTGAATCAGGGGCCGACGCTTCAGGAACTCAACGAAGAGAATCCGAGTTACGTCAAGCGCGAATACAACCACCGCCAGCAAGTGATCGTTGGCAGCGTGGTGATGCTCTGCGTCGCCGTCGCCATGGTGCTCATGAACAATTATAACCCGAAAAGGTAGACTCCTATGAAATACACAGACGAAGCAAAACAGAATTTCAAGGCCCTCTCCAACAACCCGTATCCTGGTCGTGGCATCGTGCTCGGCACTAGCGCCGACGGCAAGTCCTACGTGCAGGTCTACTGGATCATGGGCCGTAGCGTCAACAGCCGCAACCGCGTTTTCGAAATGGAAGCCAAGACCGGCTTCATGAAGACGAAGGCCTTCGACGAGTCCAAGCTCACGGACCCGCACCTGATTATCTACTATCCGGCCCGTCACACCGCCGACGTCCAGATTATCACCAACGGCGACCAGACCGATACGATTTATAACGCTATCAAGCTCGGTGGTACTTTCGAAAGCGCTCTCGCTACCCGCCAGTACGAAGACGACGCTCCGAACTTCACGCCGCGTATTTCGGGCATCCATTACAAGAACGCCCAGCCGGCCCTCTACAAGCTCTCTATTCTCAAGAGCCGCAACAACTGCGAAGACGCCGGTTGCGAACGCATGACCTTTGAATTTGAAAAGGCTCTGCCGGGTCTCGGCCACTTCATCAGCACCTACGAAACCGACGGCAATCCGATTCCGTCCTTCAAGGGTTTCCCGCAGCTGATGCCGATCTTCGACAATGCCGAAGACACGCTCAAGAAGTACTGGGCTGCTCTCGACAAGGACAACAAGGTTTCCCTGATGGTCAAGTGGATCGACCGCAAGACCTTCAAGGCCAAGACCTTGATCGTGAACAAGAACAAGTAAGAGCAAAGATGTTGCTAAAGCGGTTCCCGTTTTAAGGAGCCGCTTTACTTTTAGGGTAGAGGGAAATGAAATCGGCGTGGCTTATATTAGTGCTATTGCAGATTTATCTGATAGCCTGTTCTAATTCGGAACAGGTTTTATCTGAAGAAATCCCTGCAGGAGGCATTATTTCAGATAGCCTCGCCCTAAACGACAGCTTGGTTAGAGACAGTCTTTTAAGGGATAGTCTGCTGAACGACAGTCTTCTTAGAGATAGTCTCTATAGGGACAGTTTGCTCAGGGATAGCCTGGTCAGGGACAGTCTCCTGAATGATAGCCTGCTTCGAGACAGCCTGTTTAAAGACAGCGTTCTTCGTGCGGATAGCCTCGCTGAGGTTGAACGCTTGAACAAGAACGGAATGTTCCTGATTACTTCGAAGGGTGTGTCCGTTGACTTGGGTACGAATCTTGCCGAAGCCCGTGTAAGTGAACGTCCTGCCATGAAAGTCAAGTTGAATTATGACTTTTACTTGTCCAAGCATGAGACGACTTGCGCCGAATTCAACAGCCTGATGAAAAAGGCGACGGGCCTTGCGTTGGAATGCGAAAGTGAAAATCTTCCTGCAACTAATGTGACCTATTTTGATGCGGTTCTTTTTGCGAATGAGCGTAGCAAGGAAAACGAGCTTGATACGGCTTACACTTATGCTTCAGCCCGATTTGATTCAGAAAAGCATTGCGTTAACCTTGAGGGCTTGGCTTATCATCCCGAAAAGGTCGCCTATCATTTGCCCACCGAGGCGGAATGGGTTTATGCAGCAAGCAAGAACTGGAATATGCGTGAGGCCTGGACGGCCGATGATTCTCAATTCAAGTTGCATAATGTCTGCAGCAAGTCTATTCCCAGTACGGAATTTTGCGATTTGGCAGGCAACGCCATGGAATGGGTCAATGACTGGCTGGGAACCTTCCGCGATACGACTGTCCTGAATTATGTGGGGCCTCCTGACGGAGGAGCGCTCGGTCAGCGCGTGGTGAAGGGCGGTAGCTACAGAAATACCTCGAATGCCGTCAACTTTTATAGCCGCGGCGATGTTTATGCGGTGACTTCTTCGACTCGTGCCGAATATGTTGGATTCCGCTTGGCGTATGGCGCGATTCCTGATGCGGTGTGGATGGATGCCGACGGCAAGGCTGCCTTGAGTAGAATTATCCTATTGGCCAATTCTTCGACTTTGCATTCGGTTGTAAAGACTTTCAATGCGAAGCTTGCTTTCCGCAACGATGTCTCGGGAAATCTTGCTTTTGTCGATTATTCTAGCGGCGCGCAGACGGTTGTCGAAATCGAGGATACGCTGGAAGTATTTCACCCCGATATATCGCCTGACGGAAACCTCGTGGCATTTTGCACCAAGTTTGAAGGGGTAGAGGGACCATCGGAACTTTATGTCCGCGAATTGAATAAAGAAGGATCCCGTCTCGTTAAGCTGGATTTTGAAAGTGCGTCCATCCCGCGTTGGCGAATCCTCGAAAATGGCGATACGGCGATTGTGTTTGTGACCTCCTCCGGCAACAATAATGATGAAGCCGCGTTCCGTTCTGCATCTACTTGGCAGGTGACTTTTGCAAATCGAAAATTCGGGACTCCGCAAAAGCTTTTCGATGGCGCTTATCATGGCGGAATCAGCAAGGATAACCGCCTGGCTGTAACCGGTGCAAGGCGCTTGCGTGCAAAAGTAGCCGATTCAGAATCCCCGTTGTCGCAATCTGCTCGCGACACCATGTGGTACAATGGCGAACAGGCCTGCAACGTATCGCTCTCGCAAGATAAGCGCAAAAAGACTCTGTTCCTGGATTTTGGCAGCGCGACTGGCCGTAATTTTGTCGGGAAAAGGTATGCCACCCATGAGCGGCTTTTGATTGCAGATTCCTTAGGTCGCCTGGTGCAATCGATTGGTGCGCCTGCGGGGATGACTTTTGATCATAGCGAATGGGTGAGAGGCTCCAGTCATCTCGCCGTGGCGACTCTTGTCAATGTCAACGGCTCCCATCGAACCATTGTACTGATGGATTTGACGGATAGCAGCTTTGTCAATCTTGCCGAAAGTGATGAACTGTGGCACCCGAGTCTGTGGGTAAACGAGAGCGCTTTTGCTGACGATGATTCCGGTCTCGATTTGGATAGTGCCGCCTTCTATTATGATAATGTTTCTAATCCGTTGCTGTCGCACAAGATGAATATTTTCTGGAGCGCCTCCGATTCCTTGAACGTTGTCGCCTTGGGTTCTTCGCGAATGAGTGTCGGTTTTATTGCGAATGCGATTACCTACGGGAAGGCGTTTAATATGGCCGCTATCCCTTCTGATATGGATCTTTCCTTGTATTTGGCTCGGTATTATATTCTCAACCATTGCCCGCACCTAAAGGCCATTGTCGTCGGACTTGATTTTGACTTGTGGTCGGAACCAGAAAATACGACCGTGACGCAGAATCTCCTTTCCTTCCCGGGGTATTTTTATGACTATACCCATAAATACTGGATGGGTGTCGAAGGCGTAGAAGAACTCAAGAACATTAGCCGAAAAATTGTTGAAGGAAACGATGTCTTGAACGGCTTTGCTTGGAATATGGGGTGGGTCCCCGTCGAAGAAGGTTTTTCGTGGAATAATACGGGCTTAAACGAGAATATTGTCGTCAATGATTCTACCTGGAGTGATAAACCGACGAACTATAGGCGTGAAATGTACAATCTGCAAATGCTGATTGAAGATGCTGCCCGGAAAGGGGTGAAGGTTCTCGGTGTCGTATTCCCGCAAAGTCCGGAATACGCGAATACGGGTTCCTTTGGCAGACATGGAATGCGTCGTTCCCATGCCCTTAAACTTCTTGAAGATGTTCGGGAATTTGAACAGCAGTACGATAATTTTTATTTGATGGACGAAAATAAGATGGGCAATCATGATTATGCCGATAGCCTGGCATATGATTATGACCACCTGAATGCTTTAGGTGGCGCTCAAATAACGTCCCGTATCGATTCAGTCTTGAATGCGATTAAGTAATTACTTTTCCACCACGTTTCCGAGAATGTGGTGGATTTTTTTGATACCGTCAAAAGCCGAGGGGCTGCTGATGTAGTAGAACATCTGCTCCACAAGGGCGTCGGTGTTGAAGTCGTAAGACGGAATGCGCAACAGGTAGCTTTCCATGGAATTATCGAAGGCGATGTAATTCGGTCCGATATTCGGCATGGGAATTTCCATGTTGTTTTCTTCGACCATTTCCATGAAGATGCCGGCGACTTCGTCATTCACGCAAATCCACGGCATGTTGTTGCCGTTTGCGTCCTGGAAGGTGAGCGCGCGTTCGGCAAGCGCCTTGAGTTTTTCTTTTTCAAGGGTGCGCGCCATGATTTCCACGGAGAGCTTTTCGACTTTTTTGCGGGCAATCTGCTTGTAATCCCAGGGGCTCGCGAATTCTGCATCCACGTAAGGGTGTACCACCAGGCCAGATTCTTCGAGGCCGGTCAAGCGGTCCTTGGACCACGAACTGTTATGGTAAGGTGAGAAATAACCGACTTCGGTGACACCGAGGCCAAGCAGGTAGCGGCCGATTTCTTTACCGGGCTGCTTGCCGAAGGTGGAATTGAAGAATACCCAGTTGTCCTTGCGCATGAAGCTGCGCGGTACGGCATCGATAGGGTGTTCCCACCATACGGCTACGGGGAATTCCGCATCGGCGAAAAATGTCAGGAGCGGTCTGAAGTTTTGCACCAAGAGTGTAGAAAGGATTGCACCTACGGCGTTCGGGTGTTCCGAAAGCTTGCAGGGCTTGCCGCTTCGGTCAATAAGCTTGCCCGTAGCATCGTTGATGCCGAAAAGGGTCAGCTTGTAATGGTTTTTACCGGCGGTCTTGTAAATGAGGCGCAAAAAGTCCAGTTCGCGTTCACTTTCGGCGGTAAAGCCGCCCCAGCTGTTGCATCGCGTCACGAAAATGAGTTCGCTCAGCGGCGCTTCGTCGCGTTTTTGCTGTTTGCGGTAAAAGAAGTACTGGCGACCCTCTTTTTTCAGGATTCCGCGGGCGACCTTTTCTTCCAGGAACTTGCGGAGAGTGCCCTGCGAAACATTGTAGCGGGCTGAAAGTTCCTTCGAAAGGGGGAGCGGCTGCGACGGCTTGATAAAGCCCTGCGCAAAGTCTCGTTCGAATGCCTTGGAGAGTTTTTCCGAAACCGTCTCGTGCACGTACGGAATCATGTTCTTCAGCGGAGTGTTTCCCCAAAAACAGCCTTTGCCCTGGATTTTGCAAATTTTTCCGGCGGATTCCAGCTCCATCAGGGCGGCCTGCACGGTTCCTGATGACGCTCCAAAGGATTTAATCATTGATCGGACCGACGGCAATCTGTCGCCATCGTTCAAGTTCATATCGAGCAAAGCCTTGATAATCCGCTGTTTCATATTGGGTAATATAACAACAAAAAGACCCGCACAGGGGAGGTTCCTATGCGGGCCGGGGTTGTTTGGGGTTGGATGAATTTCTAGAAATTGAAGTCAACCTGGTAGTTGGCCTTGTTGTTCGGGTTCACGCGTGCGCCCTTGGCGTTGACGGTGCCGCGGACTTCCTTGGCCTGCAACTGCTTGGCGTGGGTCGGAAGGATTCCGGTCGGATTGCTAGAGGAGCTGAACTGGTTGAACTGTTCGCTGCTGCTAGACGGAGTTTCGCTAGACGACGATGCAACGCTAGATGAACTGGGGGTAACGCTGCTGCTCGAAACCGGAGCCTGTTCGTCGTCTCGCGGGACTTGGCCGTTGAAGCTTTCCTGACCCTTGCGAGTGAGGGCGAGGATCAACATGCCGTCCTTGGAATAAATGTTCTTTTCGGTGAGGTCGACGCGGTTGCCGTCAAAGGTCCAGTCGCCCTTGCCCCAGCGGGAACCATCAAACGAGTCGAAATTGTCTGTCCAGTCGAGAGTGAAGTCGCTGCCGCCTTCGCCCTGGCCCGGAGTATACTTGTAAACCTTGACCCAGTTGATGAACTGGAAGAGCGGGAGCTTGGATTCGTCGAAATTTCCGACCCAAGCGGCGCTTTCGGAAGACCAAAGGTTAAAGCGGAGGCCCTGCGTTCCCTTGAGGTCGCTTACCTGGCCGCCTTCGGTCTTACGGACTTCATGACCGTCTACAGTCCAACGAACGTAGTTGGGGGTCCATTCGAGGCCGTAGGTGTGGAAAGCCTGGTCTGCAGCCGGGTTCACTGAATGGTGCTTTTCGCTGGTTTTTTGTGCGCCTGCCTTACCGGTAATGATGTTAGACTGGAAACTGCCCGGGTTTTTGCCTAGAACTTCGATATCGACTTCGACCCAAGGACGTCCATCGGCGATTTCAGAGCCGTTCTGGTAAAGGAACATGGAGCTGACCGTTCCAGAAGCTGCGGCCATCTTCATACGGGCTTCGAATTTACCGTACTGGACTTCCTTCAAGGTATAGAGTTCTGCGCCGGAAAAATCTTTTGCCATAGTTGCTACTGCCGCGATTGCGAGTACGGAAAGAGTCGTTTTAAGATGCATCATGCCTCCAATTAACACATCCTTAACACCAATAATGAATTTATAAAGAAAATGCAGACGTTACAACGCCTGCAGATGTTAAAATGTTATAGGTGTATCGGCTGTTTTAAACAGGTTTACAAATCCAGCGATTCTTGCGCACTGGCTTCTGCAAGTGTTTTCGGAATGGTGCGGTGGAGCATCTCGTAGGCGGTGCGCGTGGCGGTACGGCCACGCGGCGTTCGCGCGAGGAGCCCCTTGCGAATCAAGTACGGCTCATAGACTTCTTCGAGGGTGTCCGGCTCCTCGCCGAGCGCTGCCCCGATGGTGCCCAGCCCCACGGGGCCACCGCCGAACTTGTCGATAATCATCGAGAGAATCTTCCTGTCCATGTGGTCCAGGCCTTCGCCGTCGATGCCGAGCATTTCAAGAGTCTTGCTCGCCGACATCAAGTCGATAACGCCTGTGCCGCGAACTTGAGCCACATCTCGGCAACGCCTCAGCACTCGGTTTGCGATTCGAGGCGTTCCACGGCAACGACCGCTCAAAAGTTTGGCCGCATCTTCTTCGAGCCCTACATTCAAAATCTTCGCGCTGCGCATCAAGATGCTCTTGATGTCGTCTTCGTCATAAAGCTCCAGGCGGTACTGCAAGCCGAATCGGTCGCGCAACGGGCTTGTGAGCAAACCGCTTCGAGTCGTCGCGCCCACCAGCGTAAAATGCTTCAGCGGCAAGTTCACGCTGCGAGCCGCCGGTCCGGAATCCAGCATAATGTCGAGCCTAAAGTCTTCCATAGCGGGGTAGAGGTATTCTTCCACTACGCGGTTCAGGCGGTGAATTTCGTCGATAAACAGGATGTCGTTCTCTTGCAGGCTTGTCAAAAGCCCTGCCAAGTCGCTCGCTTTTTCGAGAACAGGACCGCTCGTAATATGGATGTTTACGCCCATTTCTTTGGCGATGATTCCCGCCAAAGTCGTCTTGCCAAGTCCCGGAGGTCCGCAGAACAAACAATGGTCTAGCGAATCGCCACGGTGTTTCGCGGCTTCAATAGCGATCGAAAGGCTTTCCTTGATGTTCTTCTGGCCGGTAAATTCAGCAAGGCTAGGCGGTCGGAGCGTGCGTTCGACATCGCTTTCGTCGCCCGTTCTGCGTTCCGGAGAAATAATACGCTGGTCGTCCATTCTACGTCATTCCGGATTTGATCCGGAATCTCCTCTTATAAATATTTCAAAGCCTCTGGAATAAGTGTCGCGGCATCTGCCGAGTCGCCCAAGATTTCAGCCGCCTTCATCACGGCCTTTTCTGCCGCCGGATCCTTCACGCCGAGCGTATGCAAGGCAAGAACCGCTTCCATCTTCGGGCCCGTGAGAGCGCCCATTCCGGTAATTCCGGATCCTTCCACATCGCCCAAGGCCTGCAACATAGCTCCTGCTTTGTCCTTCAGCGAAAGCACCATCTGTTCGCAGGTCTTTTTGCCGAGTCCCTTGATCTTGCCCAAGGCGCTCTTGTTGTCGCTTGCAATCATGTTCAAGAGGTCAGCAGGGGAGCTGCCGCTCAGAATGCGCTGGGCGAGCTTAGGGCCTACGCCGTTCACTTCGAGCAGCATGATAAAGGTGTCTTTCTCGGTCTTGTCGGCAAAACCGAACAGCGTCATGGAATCTTCGCGCACCACCAGGTTCGTGTAGAGCGTCACTTCGCTTTCCACCTCGGGCAACTTGCCTGCCGTGTAGGCCGAAATATTCACGCCGTAACCCACGCCATTTACATCCACGACCACGAAAGTGGGGGACTTTTCAATCAAAATTCCGCGAATCCGTTCAATCATTGCCTACAATGCCTCAAAATAGCAGTGAATCATAAACATCTGTTCACTGCACAAATATATACTAATTTATAGGCTCTGTCAAGCCCTTTTGTATTGCTGCGTTAAATTATTCGGAAATCTTGGCTATCGATTGCAGGGCGTCTTCCATGCATTCAGCCAGGAGTTTCGAAATTGCTTCTGCTGTTACTCTCGGCTCGCGACTGTCGGTGGAACGATTCTTGTCGCATTTGCCTTCCCAAAGCATTGTATTTGATTTTACGTTCTTGAAGGTAAAGCCAAGTGCCAAGTGTGCAGATTGAGAGCTACTTTCATCTACTTCTTCAATGGCGTTGACGTGGCCGGAAAGTTCATATTCCGGCATAGAGCCATTTCCCGAAACGACGGATTGAAACATTCCGCTCTTTTCAACGTATTCCGAGACGACTCGGGTAATCATGTGCTCGGGGCGGCTTGCCCACAAGTCCAGATCGTAGAACATAAAGTCGTAGGCGGATTCGCGGTAAACGATGTTTGTGCGTTGGTAGGCCTGGTCAATAGTGAACTTGCGTACCAGCAGGCTCTTGCCGGCAAATGTTTCCGAAGAGGGGGCCTGAATGTTTTCGACCGCAATCGTGTAATAACGAGTCGGCTCGCTGGACCCCCCGCCCAGGCATGCTGAGAGCGAAAGTGCAATTGCCGATAAAAGAACTAATTTCTTCAACATAAATTACTTCCTTCTAGACTTGTTTTCGGCGTGAATCAGCACCGACGGGTTGTTCTTGATTTTTTGCGAGAATTCTTCGAGGTTTTCAAGCACGGCGTTGAGTTCTACTACGGCATCGCCGACTTGGTCCTGGTTCTTGTAAACCATCTGGTCGAGGCGCTTAGAAAGTTGATTGATCGACTCCAGAGTCTGCGTGATGTTTTCGTTCATGCTCTTGGTGTCAATCGCGGCAATCTTTTCTTTGACTAGGTCCATGTTTTCGCTGGTCTTAGCTGCAATTTTAGCTTCTTCGATTTCGGCGAGAACGTTTTTCATGGATGCCGCGGCATTCGAAATGTTGTTGATAGGCTTGTTCAGGTTCTGAGTCATGTTATTCAGGTTCCTGGACGCCCCTTCGAAATTCTTGATGGCGCTGCTGATGTTGTCGGCGTTTTCCGACGAGAAAATCTTGTTGATGTTGGTCAAAAGCGAATCGATATGGCCGATAATGTCGGTGGCCTTATTTGCCATTTCGTCAAAGGCTGTCTTTTCGGCAGGCACAAAGCCGCCTTCCTGTACATCGGGCTCGTCAAAACGTCCGCCCGAAAGCACAATCTGCTTTTCTCCGGTGAGCGAAATGCCGTGGGTCATACCGGCGCGGGTGCCGATCTTGATCGGAGTACCCTTGTTTACGCGGAAGCGGACAACCACCTGATTCAGGTTCGAAGAATCAATTTCAATTCCTGTCACGTTACCGACATCGATACCGTTCAGCTTGACCTGGGCGTCTGTGTAAAGTCCGATAACGGATTCGCTGAATACCGTATAATAGTTGTCGAACTCCTTGTTCAAAAAGCGCGAAAGTACATAGCCAAGGAATACGCAGATCATGACTCCGCAAAGGAGCATGAATGCGCCAATCTTGATTCGTTCGGAGCGTGTGGTTTCCATAGTTACTCCAAATCAATCGATAAAGTTAAAATGGTAATATTCATGGTTGTCTTCTTCCTTGGGGCATTGCCTATTGAAGAAATGCTTGAGAATCGGATCTTCGCTTTCAAGCCCTTGCTGCAAGGTGCCGTCCATGAGCACGTAGCCGTCTTTCAGGTAAATAAAGCGGTCGCAGACAATCTTGATGCTTTCGAGTTCGTGGCTCACGATCACCATCGAAACCCCGAGCGTGTCGCGAAGTTCAAGCAAAAGTTCATCGAGCGAACGGGCGGTCACCGGATCAAGACCTGTCGAGGGCTCGTCGCAAAAGAGTAGTTCCGGCTTGAGGGCGATGGCACGGGCAAGTGCTGCGCGACGCTTCATGCCGCCCGAAAGTTCGGAGGGGTACTTGTGGAAGGCGTGCAATAGGTGCACTTTTTCAAGGCGGTCTGCCACAATCGCTTCCATTTGCTTCTTGGGCATATAGGGCATGCTGCGGATGAGCGGGAGCATGGCATTTTCAGCCACGGTCAAGTCCGAAAGGAGTGCCCCGTTCTGGAACAACACTCCCGTGCGTAGGCGTGTCTCGAAATCAAGGCCTTCCTTGGCTCCGAACTGTTTTCCGAAAAAGGTTATCGTTCCGCTTTCGGACTTGTAGAGCTTAAGGATGTTGTTCATCAGCGTTGACTTGCCGCAACCCGAACTGCCGAGAATCATGCGGATTTCGCCTTTCTTGACGTCGAACGAAATATCGTTCAACACGGTCTTTCCGTCGTAACCGGCCTTCAGGTGATCTACTTTGAGTGTAATGTCGTCCATGTTTGCTCCTAGTAGAATATAAAGCTGAATGCGCAGTCCGCGACAATGATCGCCGAAATAGAAACCACGACGCTAGAAGTCGTTGCAAGGCCTACCGCTTCGGCACCGCCTTCGGCGTTGAGGCCCTTGTTGCAAGAAATCAGCGTGACCAGCCAACCGAATGCGATGGACTTGACCGTACTCTTGAGGAACAGTATCGGCGGAATCCCGTCGCGAATCGACTGGAAGTAGTTCGCAAATGAAATGTCAAAGAAGAAGTATCCAATCAGGAAACCGGCGAGGCAGCCCGCAATGCCAGCGCAGAAGGCGAGAATCGGCGTGCAGATGGTCATTGCGATAAAGCGGGGGACCACCAGGTACTGCACCGGTGAAATCGCCATCGTCTTAATCGCCTTGATTTCTTCGCAGACGGACATGTTCGCAATTTCTGCGGCAATGGAGCTGCCGGAACGACCTGCCAAGATAATAGTCGTGAGGAGCGGACTGATTTCGGCGAAAATCAGGTAGCCCAGTCCCGAGGCGAGGTAGGAACCGCCGCCAACGGCCTTGAGCATGAAGGAGCTTTGGAGCGCCATGGTAAAGCAGATGAGTGCGACCATCAAAAAGCAGATGCCAGTAGCTTCGGTACCGAGCATAAAGACCTGCTTGGCGGTCCCGCCGAACTTGCTGCGTCCTTTGTCGAAGGGACCGCAGATCATCCAGTAAATGCTCATGTTCAAGAGAATGAATACTTCGGCGACTTCTTTGGCGACAACGACCGTCTTTGCGCCGATGGCTTCGAGGAAGTTGCTGTAGCCGTGCTTGACTTTTTCGGGGATTTTCTCTCTCTTGAGTGCCCTGAGCTGCGCCTTGATTTCTTCGTTGAAGTGGGCGAGGGTCAGTTCGTGACCGTACTTTTCACTGGTGTCTGCTAAAAGAGCAAAAAAGGCATCGCCGCTGTAATCCATGGACTCAAGGTCTGTTCCATCTACGGTTAACGGGCCGTTTCGCAAAATCTTGATGCAATTCTTCAGCAGAAACTGGCTGTTTCCGGCTGACAGAATCTTAGGAAGTGAAACGGTCTGTGCTTGCATGAGGACCCCTAAAAGTTGTCGTCTCGGTCGAACATGTGAGTCACAAATTCCACAACTAATTTTTCGTAGGCTTCATCACTGAAGATGGTCTTTTGCATCAGGTCTACTGCTTCCTGCGAAATTTTGCCGGTCTTGGCGAGTTCTGCTCCGCCTTCCCAGTAACGCTTGCGCAAAATATTCAGACGACGTTCGCCCCCACGATGGTGGAGGGCTCGCATCTGCGGGCATGCAATGAGTTGGTATCCTTCGTGACCAAGAATGATGTCAAACTGCTTTTTGATCGGTTCGTAGACGACATCCAGGTCGCACCAGGCGCAACTGGAAAGCAGAATGATTTTCTGCCCTTCTTTCTGGAACTGTAGACCATGAAGGTTTGAGTTAGAGGCGTTCAAGCCTTCTTTCAACTTTTGCCCCATATACGGGTGGACCATGCCTACTATGCGGTCCATGAGAACCTTCATCTGTCCAGGAATGCTGAACAGGAACAGCGGAAAACTCCAGATGACGATATCGGCATTGGTCAGTTTTTCACGAATGGCGGGAACGTCATCATCTTTGATAAAGCAACTGCCATCGGGGCGACCCCAGCAACTGAGGCAGCCTCGGCAAGGCTTGATGTTCATTTTGTCTATAAAGATGTATTCCGTTTCAAAGGTTCCGTTTTCTTCGAGACCTTGGACAAAAGCCTTCGTCGGAATCAACGTACCGCTTTTTTCATTCTTGGGGCTAGCCACCATTACAAGAATTTTTTTCGTATCAGCCATTGTCAAATTTCCAAGAAAGCTTTTAAATCGTCCATCTGTTTTTTGGCCATTTCGACACCGTGCTCGTAAGATTCATTCATCTTTTCCATATTGGTATCGAACTGGTCGCACAAATCGATGATCGGGCGAATCAAGAAGAGTTTGCCCTCTTTTTCGAGTTTTTCCATACGCACGAACATTTTTTCGTAGCGTTTTAGGCGAACCATCAGTGCGCGGAACAAGTCTGGGTACTTGCGCTTGTACATCGGGTTCAGAATTGCACGGTACTTGCGGAAATCCGTTACCGCTTCGCCGGGGTAGTGGGTCGAAATAGCGACTACCTTGTCGCAGCCTTTCTCGAAGGCGCGTTCAAACGGAATCGCTGCCGAAATACAACCGTCGGCGTAATGCTTGCCGTCGAGTTCCGCCATCGGGAAAATCATCGGTAAGGCGCAACTGGCGCTGATCAAGTCCAGCAAGCGCTTCTTGTCGTTCTTTTCGCTCTTGAATTCGGCGCGTCCCGTTTCGCAACAGGTAAGTCCGATTTCGCATTCAATTTTGGAATTGCGGTATGCCTCAAAGTCCAGAGGCATTTCACCATCGGCTGCAAGATAGTTCAACGCATGGAATTCCTTTTGAATTCCGATGAACTTGCTTGCCCATTTTTTGCCCTTCTGTAGGCGAGTCGGCAATACGATAAAACGCAAACGGCCTTGCTGGCGCGTAATGAAGTTTATCGCCGCATGGGCTCCGGCAGAAACACCTGCCACATAATTGAAATCAATCCCTTCGTCAAGCCAAGTGTCAATCACACCTGCGCTGAACATGGTCTGACGAGAACCACCTTCTAACACCAACCCTGTCTTCATGCTTGCACCTCTTCGGGTGTTTCGGCTGCGACCGGGAGTGGCTCCACTTCAGTCTTGCCCAGCGCTTGCTGCTTGAGAGCCCAGACTTTCTGCCTAAAGTATTCGCTGCGTTCCGCCAGGTGCTTAGAAGAAGGAATCCCCTTTACACGTTCAATCTTTTCAGGTTCAGTAACAACAATCTGCGTACGGTGACCACGCTTATAAATGCCGTCAATACCCACCGAAAGCACCGGAGCGCCGGTACTGCGGGCGAGGAATGCAAATCCCGTCTTGAATTCGTTCAGCAGACCATCGTAGCGGCATTTGCCTTCGGGGAAGATAATCACCGAGTTGCCTTTTTCCAGTTCACGCTTTGCAATCAGCGCCCATTCGGTATCCAGGTTAAAGCGGTCGCAAGGAATCACGCATTTCACGCGAGTGAGTGCCCAGCTAAAATGCGGGTCTTCAATCTGGTCTTTCGCTACCACGATGCTTCTGTTGTGGAAAAAGATAGCGAGCATCATGAGGGGATCCCACATGCTCGTATGGTTCGCAATAATCACCGAAGGTGTCTTAAGGCGCGGAGACTTCACTGTTTCACCGAGAAAGGTAACCTTCGGACGATTCCAAACAAGCAAATAAACTCGCACGGTGTATATGACTATCACCATGACGAGTTGCATAAAAAGTTCAAACAGCGGATTCTTTTTCTTTACGTCAGACATCTACCTTACTTCCCTAAGGATTCCTTCGGGATGCTTGTAAAGGTCAGGGCGCCCTTCGCATGAACGTTGCCGTTCACTTTCACGATGCAGTCAAAGCCGACCAGCACGCCACCTTCCTTCGTTTTCTTGACAGAGATTTCAAGTTGGTCGCCAGGAATCACCGGCTTCACGAACTTGAATCCATCAATTTTTAGAAGCACATAGAGATTCTTTTCGAGATCTTCGGCAGGCTTTTCAATCACGAGCGAGCAAAGCTGAGCGCAACTTTCCACAATGAGCACGCCCGGCATAATCGGGGTTCCCGGAAAGTGACCCGTAAAGTACGGTTCATTCACGCTCACGTTCTTGATACCCACGGCCGATTCGTTCGGCACCAGCTCCGTCACCTTCTCGATCATCTGGAACGGCGGGCGCTGAGCAATCTTTTCGCTGATTTCGTAAATATTCATCATAGAGAAAGACCTCCGTCGAGCACGAACACCTGGCCGGTCACGTAGGCGAACTGGTCGGAGGCCAAGGCAGACACAATATTTGCAACTTCGTCGGCAGAGCCAAAGCGCTTCAGAGGAATCTTTTCGAGGTAGCCCTTGCGGGTTTCTTCGGGAATCGCTTCGATCATATCGGTTGCGATAAAGCCCGGAGCTACGGCGTTCACGCGAATACCGAAACCGCCGAGTTCCTTGGCAAGCGTCTGGGTGAGTGAATTCACGGCACCCTTCGTGGCGCTGTAAACAGCCTGGCCAGCGAGAGCGAACTTCGAAGAAACGGAACTCATGTTGATAATCACGCCGGACTTCTGCTTGTACATCTTCACGGCCACCTGCTGTGCGCAGTAGAAGTAGCCCTTCACGTTCAGGTCGAAGCACTTGTCCAAGGTTTCCGGGTTCATCATCATCAAGTATTCGTCACGAACGATACCGGCATTATTCACAAGCACGTCAATGCGGCCATAAGCCTTGAATACTTCGCGGATCATGACTTTCACCTGAGAAAGGTCGGCGACATTCGCCTTGTAAATCATGCCGTCGCCACCTTCGGCCTTAATCTGGTCGAGCGTGGCATTTGCAGCCTCGTCGGAACTGGAGTAGTTCACCACGACAGTGTAACCGTCGCGGGCCAAACGCAGGGCACAAGCCTTGCCAATACCCTTAGATGCACCTGTTACCAAAGCAACTTTCATATTCTAGCTCCTTCTTCCTAAACACTATTTTCCGAACACGACGGCACTGTAAGAACCGCCCGTTGCATAAGAAATAACCAAAATTTTCTTGAGGTTTGCCGATTCAGCGGTCTTTGCAGAGACAGAACCGTCTGCCGCCACAAAGTAGGCGTTGTCGTTTGCAAGTTCACCGCTCAAAAGGAGAGCGGCTTCGGCAGCGGCAAGGGCTGCAGACCCCGCACGGCCTTCACCGGTGCGTTCCTTGACTTCGAAGAGCGGCATCGCGGCAAGCTTTTCGCCAAACACGCGCTTAAGGGCTCCCTTTTCAATGTCGTCAATCTTCTTGCAGCCGTTGGCAAAACCGCAAACAGCATCCACGTCGGCTGCCGTAATGCCGGCATCGGCAAGAGCATCTGCAATGGCCTTGTCCAAAGCCTCGTCAGAACCGGCGAGCTTACCGAACTTCACGTTCTTGCGGCCATGGCCGAATCCGAGAGCGTAGCAGTAAACCTTGGCGCCGCGGGCCTTGGCATATTCTTCTTCTTCGAGCAGAATCGACACGGAGCCGTCGCCCACCACAAAGCCTTCGGAGTTTGCGTAAGGAGCGACTACATCGTTTGCGGCCACGCCAAGCTTCTGGGCGAATTCCGTAATAATCGGCAGGTTTTCGTCGGTACCGGTAGCCATCATGGCCTGTTCCTGACCGTCGTGAATCACGTTCATGGAGTAGCCGATGCTATCGAGGCCAGAAAGCGGACCGGTGGTAATGGTTACCCCGTAGCCCTTGATGCCCGAACAAATAGAGAGGTAACCGCCAGCCGCATTGTAAACGGTGTGCGGGAACTTGAAGGCGGAACCGCCGGCATTGCCGAGTTCGGCAATCAGCTCTTCGAAATCGTAAGTTGCGCCGAGGCCGCCTTCGCTGGTACCCACGATAATGCCGATATCCATGGCGTTTTCGTCAGACACCTTGAAGTTTGCGTCTTGCAGCGCGCGCATGCCGGACACCGTCTGGAGCTGGCCCAGGTTGTCGAGCTTGCGGTAGAAAGCCATCTTGATGCCGAGTTCCTTGTAATCGTCGAGCGCAATCGTCGAACGCACCGAAGCGGACTCCGGCTTCTTGCCGGCTTTCACGGCTTCAAGGTAAGCGGTCTTGCTGTTGCCGAGGGGAGATACAACCCCAAGGCCCGTCACAACGATCTTCTTGTCCTTGGCGGGCTGGGCCGTCACATTTCCCGGTTCCTTCGAGAAAACGATTGCCGCATTCGTACCACCGAATGCCACGTTGTTGCTCAGAACGCACTTCAAGTCCTTATGGCGTGCCTTGTTCTGCACAAAGTCCATGTCGCCGACCTTTTCCTTGAGGGCGGCCGACTGTTCTTCGCTATACGGGAAGGTGGGGAGTACCGTATCGGTGGTAAGGGCCTTGATGCTGAATACAGCTTCGATAGCACCTGCGGCACCCAGGCAGTGGCCTGTAAGCACCTTGGTCGAGCTCACGCTCACCGTCGGATTTTCTTCGCCAAAGTAGGCCTTGAAGGCGGTCATTTCGGCGTTATCATTTTTACCCGTACCCGTACCGTGGGCATTAATGTAACCGATATCGGTTTTTGCAATGCCCGAATTCTTGACAGAGCGGTTGATCGCTTCCATCAGGCAAAGGCCGTCTTCGCGCGGAGCGGTAATGTGGTTTGCATCGCTGGTGACGCCCGAACCGAGCACTTCGCAGTACTGCTTGGCAGAGCGTTTTTGGGCATGTTCGTAAGATTCAACAATCACGATGCCGGCGCCTTCGCCGAGCGTAATGCCGTTGCAGCGGTTGAACGGAGAGCAGCCGTTTTCATCAAGCGCATGCAAAGAAAGGAATCCGGAGTAGGGGACCGAAGCAAAAGAATCGGCACCACCCGCAATGACCACGTCTGCCTTGCCCGCGCGAATCAAGTCGCAAGCCACCGCAATCGAAATGGTTCCGGCGGCGCAAGCATTCGCTACGTTCGTCACGATGCCACCGGCACCGCAAGTTTCCGCCACCTGAGAGGCAATAGAAGCGATAGGCATCTTGGCAATTTCAGAAGCGTCGCGACCATGCTGATGATACTGTTCAATTGAAAGAACGCCACCCACGCAACTTCCGATAACCACGCTCACGCGCTGGTCGTCGCCAAAGTTCTTGAGTCCTGCATCGGCCAAAGCTTCGTTTGCAGCCTTGATGCAAAGTTTCGAGACTCGGTCCTTTTCTTCGGGAGCGTCAATTTCATCGAGGGTATCGCACTTGACTTCGGCTGCCAAGTCCGCATAGCAGTTCACTGTATCAACAGAAGTGGTCTTATGAATGCCGGAAACCGATTCCAGGGCATTCTTCCAAGTTTCTTCGACATTGTTACCGACGGCACAAATGACGCCTAAACCAGTAACTACACAACGCTTGTCATTAGGGGTCATAATTTATCCAAAAACAGACGCATCCTATTGCATTGCTCCAGGATGCTAGAAAAAACAAAAAGCCGAGAGATGTATCTCGGCAGATTTTTAGGCCTTGTGGGCTTCGATGTAGGCGGCGATTGTATCGATGCTCTGGAAGTTTTCCTTGGCAACGCCAGTCATAGAGACACCGAAGTTGCTGTCGACAAAGGAGATGATTTCAAGAGAATCAACGGAATCGAGGCCGATTTCTTCACCAAAAAGCGGGGTATCGAACTGGAGCACGTCGCCATCAACACCGAGATCAGACATAAAAAAGGCCTTGAGTTTTTCTTTCATTTCGTTCATTTTTTTTACCTCGTAACTTTTTGGTGCTAAAGTAGAAAAATTTAACAACAATGATGTTAAAAAATAATCAAAAGCGACATAATGACATAAATAGGGGACAAAATGTATAAAAATACCCTATTTTTGAGCATTTTAGGCGCTAAAATGCCTGTCGAACGTAAAAAGAGAGACCTAAATGGTCAAAATCGACCCAAGAAAAGTCCGCTCTGGCGAATAAGTTTTCTTTTAGGTTGAGTCCTAGCAATGCGCCTGCGCCAACGGACCGGTGCCAGTCGTTACGGACAAGTTCACTGAAATAGCGACCTGATTTTCCACCTTCAAAAAACACATGACCGCCTAGCCGCCACCAAATGAATTGTCGTGCTTCTGCTTGCACAATTACTGCCTGGTTGTCGCCGAAATAGAGGCTTTCTACGCCGCGAAAACGGCTGATTCCATCGGGCCCGGCCAGCATATCAAAAGGAACATCTCCATCGGAGCGCATCCACAAAAAGCCGACCGCCGTTGTAGTCGTTTTGGACAAGCTTGAGTAGCCGCGCAAGTCGAGGGTTTCTACATCGAAGGTGTAGTCGCCCAGGTGATTGTTGTAGAACATCTGTTGCCATTGCACCAAGTAACCGTGGCGAGTCCAGTTGGTGTTGTCACGGGTGTCTAGGCCAAGCAAGTAGCCCAGTCCGTTACGCCAGCCCGAATGTGAATGGGGGAGTGGCATAGAGTCGCTTTCATGGAACGAAATGTCGGTGTGTTCAATATGCAATTCTACGCCGTATTTGAATTCCTTGGGAATACCGATTCTGGATTCTATCCGAGTTCCGCCTTGGAATTTCTTACGGTCAAAGAGCACATATTCGTCTATATCAGGGTTGTTTCCTCGTCCGAAATAGCTGGCAATCCAATCTTGGTATTTGAGAATGGACCATACCGTAATTTGATCGTGGAAAAAGTAAAAATAGGGTTCCAATGCGATATGCAGCTGGTTTCTTGTAGATCCGTAGGCCGTGAGCCCGATTTCAGGGACCTTGCCACCTTCAGTTTCCGGCTTAAGAAAATAGAGTCCCATGAGACCGTACTGGAATTCAGTTTCTTCGGTATATCCGAGTATGGGTACGACAGAATAACGCTGGAAGGAGTCTTCTGCAAAAAGGGGAATGAATAATAAGAGCGCGACCAGTGCACCGATTTTCATTTTTAAAATATAACTTTTTTGCATACAAAGTTTGCTATTTTAGGTCATATATGCGCAATTTTAAGTTCTTCATCGTCGTTATTTCTTTGATTTTGGGCCTGTTTACGGGTTGCAGCCTGATGATGGTTGCCATATTCGACTTTGAAGAAATTACGGTTCGGGCAGAAGACGAGGAATCTTACGATTTCTATAAAGATGACAAGCTGGTTTGCCGTGACGAAAAATACTGCGATATTTATCATGACAAAAGCGACATCTGCAGATACGTTCTTGAAATTAGGCGTGGCGATGTCGTGTTCGGCCGGTTGTATTACGGCTACTGGGAAGAACGGAATTTTATAGTCAACATGGTAAGCAAACGTGACGAAAAGAAATGTCCGGGATATACCGCAACGATCAAGGTCGACCAGGTTGTCAAGGCTCGCGAAGAAGCTCTGGAACGTAAGAGAATCCGCGAAGAAAAAGAAAGGAATGCTGCGCGTTGGCAGCAGTCTCCGTTAAGCTCAAGTTCGGCACAATAGTTTAAATCAGGGGCGAAAAGCCCCTTATCTTTCCGATTCTTTAGTTTACATAATATACATTATCGGCAATATGAATGTAGAAAGTTCAGGGGAGGCCTGTTTTACAAAATCACGTATTTTCTGCATAATAACCTTATTGGAGCCTAATGAATAAGCCATTTTATTATATTGTCTCTAAAAGACGATAATACCGTATGGTAATCAAAGAAATGAAGATTTTGCGTAAAAAAAGGTCCGGGGTATTTTTGGCGCTGCTCGCTGCCCTTGCGTGCGTCGCACTCTTTTTCTCGGGCTGTGCGGCTGCCAAGAAACTTTCGGCTGCAGATATCCTCTCCAAGACGAAGCTCGAATTCGTGAGCCTGTCGCTGGATTCTGCAACCATCAATAAGGATCTTTTCCCTAAGTCAGACGACCTGATGAAGGGACTGTTGCCGAACCCGCACGTGGTCGCCTTGGTGCAGGATTTTGCCCGCGGAATCCTTGAAAAAGAGATTGGCAGGGCTCATTTGACCGTCGGTTTAAATGCCAAGAATACGGACAAGGATACGCTCTGGATTCGTGGCCTGATGGCTAATTTGGTGCTGGATTCCTTGATGGATCTTCCTGTAGCGCTGCGTGATACGGTGAAGTTGGTTCCAGGCGATAACCAGGTGATTCTTGTGACCGAAATGCCCATTGACCGCCGTATTTTTAGGCTCATGGACGTTAACGTGGTTCATATCGTAGGCCGTATGGATGTTTCCCTGGAGGCCAGCGATGAGGCGTTTACGCTGGATTTTGATATGGATCGTAAGATTAGCCAAGAAGAGAAGCAGGCTCTTGCCGACAAGGCCCGTACCTCGGTTTTGGATAACATTGTAAGCGATTGGGTAGGAGCAATCAATTTTTAGAGGATGTTATGCGTACTTTTGTACCTGAAAATTTTAATGTAGACAACGTTAAGGAAGTTGAAAATTTATACCAAAGCCTTCTGGACGAAAATATCCCGAACTCCCCCGAGGCTTTGCGTGCCTGGATTTTGAAATGGAGCGAATTGGGCTCGGTTCTTTCTGAAGTTTCTTGCCGCCGTTATGTGGCCATGACCGTAAACACCAAGGACGAAGCCGCTGCCAAGGCCTACGAAGACTTCGTCAGCAATGTCGACCCGATTTCCAACGAATTTAGCGACAAACTGAACAAAAAATTGATGGCTCATCCCGCCAAGGATCAGCTGAAAGATGAATTCGGCGTTTGGTTCAAGAGTGTGCAGGTGTCTCTGGACTTGTTCTCCCCCGCCAATATCCCCCTTGAAACCGAAGAAAACATCGCCGTTCAGGCCTACCAGAAAATTACCGGTGGCATGAGCGTAGAATTCGATGGCGGCGTCAAGACGATGCAGCAGTTGAGCGCTTACCTGGAAAAGACTGACCGCGACTTGCGCGAACGTGCTTTCCGTACCATGTGGGATCGTCGTCTCAAGGACAAGGATGCTCTTGACGCCTCTTTCGACAAGCTTTTCCAAATTCGCAATAAAATCGCAAAAAATGCGCATTGCAAGGACTTTATCGACTACATCTTCCTTGCCAAGAGGCGTTTCGACTACTCCCCTGCCGATTGTAAGAATTTCCATGAGAGTGTGGAAAAGCTGGTGCTTCCGCTGCTCAAGGAAATTTACAAGAAACGTGCCGAAAAAATGGGCCTGAAGACGCTCCGCCCCTGGGATTTGAGCGTGGATCCCCTGAATCGCTCTCCGCTAAAACCTTACAGCAACGGTGACGAACTCATCGAGAAAGTGGACCAGATTTTCGAATCCATTCACCCACAGGCTGGCAAGTGGGCTCGCGAAATGCAGGCGAAGAAACTTATCGATCCGGATAGCCGTTTGGGCAAGGCTCCTGGTGGATACCAGATTGGTTTCGACGAAAGCCGTCTCCCCTTCATTTTCATGAATTCCGCGGAAACGGACCGCGATATCTATACACTTTTGCATGAATCGGGCCATTCCTTCCACCAGTATGCTTTGGCAAATCAGCCGATTTTGGCCTACCGCGATGTTCCGTCTGAATTTGCCGAAGTGGCGAGCATGAGTATGGAGCTCATCGGCACCAGCAACCTGAAACCTTTCTACGGAGATGATGCCGAGGCCATTCGCCGCAGTATCGAAGGTGAATTGGAAGACGTGATTTGGCTGTTCCCCTGGGTGGCAAGCATCGATAGCTTCCAGCACGAACTTTACAGCCGTCCGAACCATACGGCCAAGGATCGCGAAGAAATCTGGAAGGGGATCATGGACCGCTATGATGCCGGCGTTGACTATACCGGACTTGAGGCCGTGCGCAACAATTTGTGGCAAAAGCAGCTGCACCTGTTCGAATGCCCGTTCTACTACATCGAGTACGGAATCGCCCAGCTTGGGGCTCTCCAGGTGTGGGCAAACTTCAAAAAAGACCCGAAAAAGGCCATTGACGACCTGTTTAGGGCCGAAAGTTTGGGTGACAGCCGCCCGCTTCCGGAGCTTTTTGCCGCCGCGAATATCAAGTTTGATTTCACGGCGAAGACCATCGAACCGCTTATGCAGGTCGTGTGGGACGAATTGAGCCGGTCGTAGGGAGAATTTGATCAAAAATTTTGCTTTTTTTTGCAAAAAATTGCAAAAAAAAGGCAAAACCGCTTGACAAACTAAAAAGAATAACCTATATTTGGCGCACATCCTGGAGGGATGGCCGAGTGGTTGAAGGCGCACGCTTGGAAAGCGTGTTTACCTCACGGTAACGAGGGTTCGAATCCCTCTCCCTCTTCTAAAACATTTTCAGAGGTACCTTAATGGCTGAAGAACAGAGAGTCTATCTTGATGACATTTACGCAAACGAACAATGTCAAGGCTCCGTTTTCCGCGCAGTGGTCATGATGGCCCAGGAAGCCCGCTTTGTCAATAAGCAGGCTACTCAGGGTTATATCACTCTTACCAAGAAGCCGACCACCATTGCCATGTACAAGTTCAAGGAAGGCAAGCTTTCTATCACCGATAAGAAGGCTAACGACCAGGCTGAAGCAGTCGCCGTTGCCGAACCGGAAATGACTTCTGAAAACGTGGCTCAGGTTTCTGCAGCAGCTGATGACGCCTTCGGCGCATAATTGCTGAAACCTTAGCAAAGAAAATTGAAAAGCGGCTCATTGAGCCGCTTTTCTTTTTACCCCCCCCTTCTTATAAGACCGCTCACGGTACAGACCGCTCGCGCCCAGTCACCTGTTATACCTCCGCGCTTTTACGGTAGAACGCTTCCGGGAACGCCTTTGCTGCGCATTGGTTGCAAAGCATACGGAGTCTGGCTTCGGCGACAGATGTCACCCGGATCTGGGCACCGCAATCGGCGCACTTGGCCAGGAAAACCATAGAAAGCGGCGTTGTCTGGGTTTCGACATTGCTGCCCTCGCCTACCCTGCGAACGGTATTGCGGAATATGATTTCCCCGTCTGCGTTCTGGACAATTTCACGCACGATACAGCATTCAAAGCTGCGCCCGCGACGATTCCTCATGCGGGTGTTGAAGCTTGAATTGACCGTGTCGTTGCGGAATTTTTCCCAGTCGCTTACATAACGGTACAAGTCCGTTACGTAGTGCCACTGGAGTTCCGACGGTTCAAAGCCGAACATGCGGCAAAAGCGCCTGTTACCGCTGAGAAGGCGGCCATGTTCATTAACTTCGAAATATGCAAGATCGATAGTGTTCATCATTGTGCGCCTCCTCTTTGATAGTACCTGTACAGTACATCGGCTGAAGTGATTGCTTTTTCACCCAATCGCACATCACTCAAGGTCATATCTATCTCTTTATCCCCAAAGACAAACGGTGCTGTCGAGAAATCTTGCGAAACAGAATCCAAATAGATTTCTGCGATTTTAAAACCATCCTTGTAAAGCATCAGGTAATACCCGTTGAAAACGCCCGTCAGCGAAATCGGCTTCCCGGATTCCACGGTGGCAGTAGAGATGACTGCATCCTTGCAGCTAAACTGTCCGTAGCGGCCAACGTATAGGGCGAAGGAAGGAGCTTCGGTTCCGCATTCGCCGTTGATAATCGCAAGGCTGACAACTCCGGTTCCTTCTTCGTACTTGCCAAAGATATTCTTGCGGTAATAGCCTTGTTGGTCAATCGAATTCAGCTTGAACGTTGCTTCGATGGTCCATTCTGCATACCATTTGAATCCTTTATTGGAATCTTCTTCGGTAGAGCCGTTTGCGACGCTTGTCCAGTGCTTGATGGTGCCGTAGTCGGATTCATGAGGCAAATCGTTGGAAGGAACTGCCGCAAGCGAATCGATGTGGCCCATGTATTCTATTCGACTCGAAGAACTCTGGTTGCCGTCAGTTGAACCATTAGATGCCGAGGATCCTGGATAGGGTTCTGGATCCGGTTCCGGATGAGGCCCAGGATTGCCCGCGACCGGTTCGTCTTTATATACGAACGTCTGCAATTGGGGTTCATTGAAGTCGGAAGAGTCGACGAGGGAAATTGCAGAAGACGGTACAGGACCCAGCAATTCCGGAGTAGCGCCGTTTGTCAGCAGATATGCGACACCGTCAGAATTGCCGACGGATACGAGCATCGGGAACGTTCCAAGGGGAAGTTCGTCGAGTTCAAAATAACCGGCTTCATTGGTCTGTGTCGTTACGCTTTCGCCAGAAATATTAACGGTGATGTCAACCGGTTCGCCGTTGGTGTTGTTCAACTTGCCGACAAATTTCTGTGTACAAATCTCATCTGTACCCTTGTCTTTTATCGGGGTGGGCTCAGGAGTTTCTACATAAATCGGATCAGGTTCATGTATTATGACATACTGATGATGGTTGGGAGGGGGGTCTATTAATTGATCGGAGGTTCGGACGGTGTCAAGAATGACATCGCTGTCTTGTATCACGTTGCTTGAGTCGTTCCTCGGAGATTCCAATTCGGGATCAGCCGCTGCAACGGTGTTTGTTTCTTCGTCAACGCCGCCGGCCCAAAAGACGCCGCATGCCGACATGGTGAATGCGACAGCGGCGAGTGCCCAAAGTTCAACGCGACTTGCAATTTTAAACATCTTAAGCATGGCGTCCCTCCTTCGGCAATGTGCGTGTGAGGGGGAACAGCTGCACGTTCAGGCGGTAAACGCGTTCGTCGCCGGCATCATCCATGACGATGGAACTGATTCGTCTGCGGAATTCAGCGATTTCCTTAGTGATTTTTTCAAAAGCGCCCTCGGAAATACCGATGGTGAGACCGGAGATGTCTCGTTCGTTGACCGGTACCTGATCGAGGCTTTGAACCGCCAGCTCGCCCATTTGTCGGTGCATTTCGCGGATGGCGAGCGAGGTGACGTCGAGGTTGCCCGTCGTCACCGAGCGGGAATTCTGATTGTAACGGCCCTGCTCGTCTTTGTCGAGGAAGCCGTTCTTTTCAAGTAATTTGAGAGAGTTCTTGACGTGAGCCGCGTCGCTTTCAAAGACGAGCTCCCCCGCCATCTGGGCGGGTGTTGCGCCGGTCAGGCGCGGGGCCATTTCGCGGAGAACCGGATTCAGCCAGCTTCCGTAATAGTCGTACTGGTCCTCGCCCACCAACGCAAAGGAATTTTCGTTGGCAAGCTTGCGCATTTCGGCAAAGATTTTCTTCTTTGTGGCAGAAGACTTTTCCTGGTTGAATGCGACCAGCTGCCTAAAATATTGTAAATCCACTCCCACAAGCCCCATTGCGGATGCGACGCGTTCAATGCCTGCTTCGCTCAGGTTTGCCTTGCTGTCGCAAACTAATTTCAAGAACACCGGTGAGGAATACCCGGCGGCCTTTGCAAAATCGCGCCACGTAAAACCGTAGCGCTCCTTGCGCTCGGCATAGTAGTCGCGTATATAGTCGTCCCTTAAAATCCCGCCCAGCCCGCATAACTATTGGGAAAAACTGATTTCTACCCTGTGAAAATATTGCAAGGTTTTCTAAAATATGAC
>NZ_FRBF01000020.1 GCF_900142545.1 Fibrobacter sp. UWT2
GGCTATACTGTTGCTTCCTTTGCCGGGAAGGGGTGAATAAAAACGGCGAACCTCCTTATCCTGCGCTCGCGAAGTGACTTTTTAAGGGTCAACTAATTAGTCAAAAAGGAGAAAGCTATGGCTACAAATGATCCGTTTGCGTTAGACCCGGTTCCTCGCCGCGTGACGCACCTGATTTTCTTGGTGGATACGTCGGGCAGCATGTCGGGCGCGAAGATTTCGTCGCTTAATACGGCGGTGCGCGAAGCACTTGCCGATGTGGGCGAAATTTCGCACAATTGCAGCGATTCACAGATCAAGGTGGCGGCCCTTGAATTCAACAGCAAGGTGAGCTGGATGTATGAGCAGCCCATCGAGGCTGAAAAGTTCCAGTGGCAAGACCTGAATGCGGGCGGTACGACAGTGCTCGGCTCTGCTTTTGCGGAACTGAATGCCAAACTTTCGAAGTCCAAGGGCTTCATGGGTGAACAGGCTGGTTGTCGTGCTCCTGCGATCCTCCTACTTTCGGACGGCGTGCCAACGGATGAATACAAGCGTAACCTTGAAAAGCTCAAGGCGAATCGCTGGTTCTCGGTGGGCGTGAAGGTGGCTATTGCCATTGGAGACGATGCCGACAAGAATGTGCTCCAGGAATTCGCGGGTAATTCGGAATCGGTAATTACGGTACATAATGTGGATCAGCTTAAGAAGATGATCCATACTGTGAGCGTGTCGACTTCGGATGTGGCAAGCCAGGGAGCCTCTGTCGGTAACGAAATGCTGAGCCCGAACGAATTGGCGATAAAGAAGATCTCGGAAACGGTGAAAAACGATGAGTCGCTTTCGGGGGTCGATATGGGCTCAAGCGAGACCAACAAGGGCTCGGATTCTTGGTCCGACGGCTGGAACTAAGGGGTAGCCGATGGTGCAAAATGCCACAACATTTGCGGCCAGTTGTCGTGGCGCAAGCCATGCGCCTAAAGGTGTCCCTTGCCAAGACTATTCGCTGCAATATGCGGATTCCGAAGCCCAGTTGATTGTTGTTTGCGACGGTCATGGTTCTTCGACGTATGTGCGTAGTGATGTTGGGGCCCGCCTTGCGGCAGAAATTGCAAAAGAGGAACTGTTGCGGTTTATGCGCTCTGCTGATGCCAGCGCATTTTTAAAAAATCAGGCGGGGGCGGTGACCGCGCGCACCGATGTGGGAGATTCCTGCTGGTCTGCAAAACAAGCGGATATGAGCGAATCGGCAATCCTTCGTGAAGAGCAGGCGAACCTGTACCAGAGCCAGATTGCAAATATCCAACCGCAGGAAAGAATCATCCGCAAATTGTGCGCAAGCATTTGCGAAAAGTGGAAGGCCGCGATCCAGAAGGATGCCGAAGATAACCCGTTCACGGATGCCGAAAGGGAACGCCTTGGCAAAGCGGATTTGGTAAAGGCGTATGGCACGACCTTGATGGCGTACATTCAGGTGGAGTGGGGATGGCTTGCAATTCATATCGGTGACGGTCGCTTGCTTTGCCTGAATAAAGACGGTGATGCTGAAAAGTGGAAATCGCTTGTTCCGTGGGATTGTGCCTGCTTTTTAAACTATACCACGTCGCTTTGCAACGCAAAACCTGTCGAAGCGTTTAGGTATGCATTTGACGGAACTAAAAAATTCCCGGCGGCTGTATTGGCTTGCAGCGACGGCGTCGAAGATTCCCTAGGCGATTACGATGTGAATTCCGATCGCCTGCACGGATTCTTTTCGAAGATCCTGGCAATGGTTCTTGAAGAAGGCGTTGCGAATGCGAGTGCCCGAATGGAGATTGGCCTTACGGCAATGAGTGAAAATGGAAGCAAGGACGATATGAGCCTTGCAGGAATCATTAACCCTCAAGAGGAACGGTAATGAACGGACGCCCTTTGCATCTTGTAATGCGTGAACTTGTCGATGCCTACGGCAAAGACATTGTTTGCGACTATAAATTGAGGGGGCTTCTTGCTGACGAACTCGGCACGTCTTTTAAGGAATATCGTTCCTTGATTCAGTTGGCAGAGTTGCTGGGCATCGGCAAGGCGATGCACGATATGGCAAACCGCCCGAGTGAATGGACTCTCCAAATAAAAAAGCAAAAGCAGGCCTTTGCTTTGGCGTCTAAGCTTGACCGCGTGCTGAGCGATTATGTGGTGGATTCGTTTGCGTTTGCGCTGCGTTATGTTGCAACGGTCAAGAAGCCGAGCCTGGAAGGCACTCTTGCGGGGCTTACACAGCAGATTGCGGCCTTGGAACGCGAAAATGAATCGAATCTTCAGAAAAGCCGTGAAACGGTTCACTATTCGCAGGTCGCATTAGGCAACGCCCGCCGCGTAAGGCGATTCGGCGTGTCGCTCACGTTGGTGGGGGCAGCCCTTTTGGCGTTGGTGACCTACTTTATCTTGTTTGACAACGGCCGAATCCCCAGGGATCCTAAGCATAAGATGGAAAAGCTGCTTGAGGCAAGCGAAGCGGGCGATGCGAAGTACGTGGCGGAACTGCTCCGAAACGATGCGTACGTGAATAGCCGCGATGCCGAAGGGAATACGCCTTTGCATTACGCGGTAAAAATCGGCTCGGCAGAGCTGATTGACACCTTGCTGCAGCATAAGGCGGACGAAACGGTGGTGGACAAGTTAGGTCGCACTCCGATGGAACTTGCCCTTGAACTTGGCAACGTGTATTATGTGAATATTTTTGTGCGTTCGCATTCGCACGCATGGATGCAGGCGAATTACGAACGCCTGAAAAAGTTGGCTGTCGGTCAACAGGGACTTTCGCTGCTTCAAGAAGCGCGTGACAAAATCGACCAGATTCGCAAGGCCATTAAGGACTGCGATGTAAAGGCCCTTGAAAAGAATCTTGCCTTTAGAAACGGTCTAGATCTTTATTATAAGGAAGATGACGGCAAGACGCTTTTGCACTACGCTGCTCAAAATGCGAATGTGGCGGTGCTCAAGTATTTGGTTTCGAAAGGCTTGAACGTAGATGCCGCAGACAATGCCGGTGAATTGCCTGAAAATTTGGCGAAGAATGCCGCCAACAAAAATTATTTGAACCATTATCGACTCAAGAATCAGTTGATTTTTGAAGCCGTCAAAAAAGGGGACATGGCGCTCCTTGACGAAGTGATTGGCTATGGGGCGAGTGTCAACGCCATCGATAGCGACGGCATTCCCCTGGTGCATTATGCGGCCAAACGCGGCACAGCGATGCTTGAACACCTTCAAAAATTAGGAGCCGATATTTCGGTGCGTAACCGTTACAAAGAATCGCTGCTTTTTGCGGCGGTGCAACAGAACGACCTTGCGCTGGCGAAAAAGTTGCTGGTTTACGGATTTTCGGTGCATGAAAAGAATATTCATGCCCAGACGCCTATGACGATTGCGAATAATAAGACTTCTAAATTCCTGTACGATTACACCTACAGAGACAGCCTCTTTGTTGCGGCGGTAAAGCATAAGAACTTGAACCAGGCTGATTATTATTTGCAGCTGGGCGCCGATGTGAATCACGTGTCGAACGACCGCCATTTTGCGGCGATTCATTTTGCGGTAGAAAACGACGACGCCCGCGCCCTTGATTTTTTGAAAGAAAACGGGGCGAGCATGACGCTGCCTTACGCGAATACGACGCCTGTCGAAATGGCGCTTCTGAAGCGCAAGAAGAATGCGTTCCAGAACCTGCTTGTAAACGATATGGCGGCGGTTTCTAGAATCGGCGCAAGCGGCAAAACGCTGATGCACATGGCCTGCGACATGTCGGGGAGTGCTACGTGGATCAATATGCTGCTTTCGAAAGGGGCAAAAGTAGATGCTTTTGACCGTAACGGGAAAACTCCGCTTGCCTATTCCATTCAGAGAAACGACAAGGAGCGCGTCTCATTTTTGCTCAAGAAAGGCGCTGATGCCCGCCGGATCGATTCCGAGGGGAATAATTCGCTGCACGTGGCAGCCCGTTATGCAGGCGGCCACATTGTAAAGATGCTAGTGGATGCTGGCGCTGACCCTTCTGTCGAAAATAATGCGGGCGACAAGCCGGTAGACATTGCCGAAGACGTGCAGAACGAATCGGCCCAGGACGAATTGGACAACTACAGCTTATTTGGAAAGGCCCGAAAAAAGCTTAAATCAGCGAAAAACGCCGGTTCCAAACTTTGGGGTAAGTTCAAAGGCCTCGCAAGCTAATGCCTTGCGGGCTTTTTTTATTAAAGGATTTTACAATCGCTCTGTTGAATGCGATATATTGAATGAACGTTTAAAAGGAGAATGCTTTATGACAATCGCCGTAGCAATCATCTGCGCCATCCTTGGAATCGCCATCGGATTCCTCGCTTCCCGTGTCGCGGGCGCCAAGCGTGACACCGCCGCACAACAGGCAACCATCGATATGGAAAAGGAGGTGGCCGTGTTGCGTAGCCAGCTGGAAGCTGAAAACCAGAAGAATGCCGAGCTGAAGGAATCCTCGGCAAAGCAGCTTGAAACGGCAAAAGACGATGCTGCCCGGCAGATTGCCGCCATTAAGGCCGATTCCACTAAAGCGCTCATTGCCGAAAAAGAAGATGCGGCAAAGGCTCTTGCCGCTGAGCGTGAGGCAAACGCAAAGCGCCTCGAAGGTATGAAGCAGGATTGGGAACGCAATCACCAGAAGGCTCTGGATGATCAAAGGGAACGCTTTGACGCTCTTTCCAAGAGTCTGGTGGCCGAAGCGAAGAATGCGACCGAAGAAATGCTCAAACAGCGTGAAAAGCAAATTTCGGAATCGGGCCATGTGACCATGGAACAGCTGGTGAATCCGCTCAAGGAAACCATTGCCAAGATGGAAAAGACCATGAGCGACACGACCCTCAAGCAGACTGAATCTGTGACTTCGTTGAAGGCTGCTCTCAAGCAGTCGATTGAATCGAATACTGCTACCAACCAGACGGCGAACGATTTGATTCGTGCCTTTAAGCACGATACCAAGATTCAGGGCGACTGGGGCGAATGTGTTCTTGAAGAACTGTTGGCCTCGCTCGGACTCCAGGAGGGAATTCATTTCGAAACGCAGGCGACCTTGCGCGATGCGAATGGAAATGTCTTGCTTTCAGAAGAAACCGGGTGCAGGATGCGCCCCGATGTGATTGTGCATCTTGACCCGAAAAAGGACGTGATTGTTGATTCCAAGGTGTCGATGACGGCTTTTTACGACTACAACTGTGCCGAAAATCCGGACCAGCGCAAGGATCTGCTGAAAAGGCATATTCAGAGCCTTGAGCAGCATGTAAAGGAACTGTCGGTAAAGAAGTACGAAGATTACGTGAAAGCGCCTAGAGAAACGATTGATTTTGTGATCATGTTCGTGCCGCGTGCAGATGCCCTTTGGACTGCTCTTGCCGAAAAGCCTTCGCTTTGGCGCGAAGCCATGGAAAAGAACGTCTACATTGCCGACGAACAGACGCTCTATGCGGCGCTTCGCATTGTGAAGCTGACTTGGCGTCAGGTGGAACAGGCGCAGAATCAGCAGCGCGTTTTTGAACTTGCGAATGAAATGCTCAAGCGCGTGGGAATGTTTGTGAAGCAGATGAATGTTGTCGGGGCTTCCCTTGATAAGGCGCAGGAAGCCTATAAAAATGGCATGGCAAAATTCGCCGACAAGGGTCAGAGCGTGCTTACGACTTGCCGCCAGTTGGAAAGCCTTGGCGCAAAGCAAGACAAGAGTAACCCGCTCCCGACCGAAGTGGATACGATCGAGATGCAGGAATTGTAAGTTGGGGGAGACGCCATGTTTTTTCAGAAGAAACGCTGGCTTTGCAAAGAGATAGAGAACATGCTGCTCGCACTCCACCCGGTGTACGACATTAGCGTGAGAATGAATGTCAGTGGAACGTCGGTCTCGTTCCCGTTCCGAGACAATGACGGCAACATGATTGTAGATCCCTACGAACGGGGTGTCATCGGTCTGGATGTGGACTACATGCGCGAAGGTTTTTCGGTAGAAACGTTCTATGTAGGCAAGGATGGACTTGATAGTTGGCGCGTTCCCTTTGTTCGTGAACGTCTTGACAAGTATGTGGCGCGGTTTCCAAAGACCAATTGGAATACGAACCTGAAGCAGCTGGGTGCAATGCGCGAAGAACTGCGCTCCGCCATCTGCAATAGCATGAACTTGAATGTGCTTCGCAATAAATACGACAATTCGCCCTCGATTACGTTTGAATTCTCGGAGCTCTCGCCCGAAGAAAAGCGCCGCGTCTGCGATGTCATTTGCAATTTGGACAGCGATGCCGTGCCGGTGCAACTGTATTTTACTCTCGACTGCCTGAACGCCGAGCAGATCTGCACCACTCTCGATCAGCTCGCCCTGTACGATGCAGAAAAAGAAGCGGAACAAGGCGAAGAGTGGGAGGGGGTGTGAATGGAATGATACCCCTTTTTGACGATTTCAAAAATTAATAATTCTAGATCATTGGATGCTGAAATTATGTATAATTGCCTCTAGAGGCAATTATGGGAAAAGACATCCGCACACAAGAATCGCCTGTTCCGCAGGCACTCCGTATTTTTACAGACCGAGAAGAACCTCGCCGTGCATTCTGGGAATGCTATAATAAGTTCAGTGAAGATATAGGGAGCGAAGATCCTTCAAAGCAAAAAAGTAGGGTTCTTGCCTATTATGGTGTTGGCGGTATCGGTAAAACGTCCCTCTTGAATCAATTGATGGTTGAAATGGAGGATGCTGCGGTTGCCCAAAAAATAGGTCGCCCTTTATATGTGGATTTTGATTTGTCCATAAAGCAGGAACCACGTGCGGTTATGGAATCTATCCGTAATGTGTTGGCGGAAAAATATGGCTTTACGTTCTTCCTGTTTGATTTGGGCTGTTTTTTTTATGCGAAAAAAATACACGAGAACATGGATCGACCGGAGATAAAGTCGTTTATAGAACGTAGTGAGGTTCTTAAATTGGCTTTAGACTCTTTTGGAGTTGTTGATACATTAGCCGGAATGCCTATTCCAGTAGGGAACGTCGTGGCATTGGTTGCCAAGCTTGCCGATATGGGCGTTAAGTATTTTAAAAATAAAAAGGCGGCAGACAGCAAAGAGCTTAGAAACATTGATGCTTTATCTCATGCTGAACTTCTGGAGTATTTGCCGCTTCTCTTGGCGCATGATATTTCCGAAAATATGGAAAGAATTTATAAAAAGGGAAAAGGTCGCAAAGAACCTTTGGTCATTTTCTTGGATACGTATGAATGCCTTGTAAACGAGATGGCATCCATCGGTGACCCGATGAATAACGACAAGTGGTTGAGGAATTCTCGTAATGGCTTGATAGCAGAAACTCCTTATGTGCTCTGGGTGATTGGAGGCCGTGAAAAATTAAAATGGAAGGAGATTGCTAATTGGAATGGATCGCTTGAACAGCATCTTTTAGGCGATTTTTCCGAGGTTGATGCTAGGGATTTCTTGCGGTGTTCGGGAATTGATGATTCCGAACTGCAAAAGGGACTTTATAGGCTTACTAGAGGTACGCCTGTTTATCTAGACCTTTGCGTGAGACAGTATCAGGAGGAGCGTCTTTCTCAAATAGAAGATTTCGGTAGGAATGTTACGGAATTGATAGAGAGGTTCGCGAGGTATATGGATGATGCGAGAAAGGACATTGTCTACATGCTATCGTGCTTAGGCGAATGGAGCGAGGAAATGCTTGACGAAGTTGTAGAACAGGCATTGCCTAGCTTCAGTGACTCGGCGTATGAATCAGTAATGGGGCTTTCGTTTATTGTCGAGTCGGTTGAAAAGCATTACATTATGCACCAAACTGTGAGGGATGTGCTTTATAAAAAATGTCCCCAAAGAATAAAACGAAAAACGACTGCCGCTGCAATTGACTATAGCGAAAAGAAGTTAAAAAAACTTGATGCATTCTCTACGGATTACGAATATTATGTCGGCATTCTGCTCAAACAGGCGATAAGGTTCTATACCGACGATGACGACCTTTCTGAATTTTATACGGAACATGTTCGGCCATATTTTGTACGCTTATGTGACTTGAACCGGTTCTGTTCTCTTGAGTCTCTCTTTAATCTTTTTTGGGAAAGGGCTTCCCAAAATAAGGATGTTCAGCTATATGCTTTGGCGCAAAAAGATTATTCTATTTGGCTTCGTGGAATGGGCCGATATAAAGAATCGGAGGATATGGCTAAGTCTGCGTATGAATTGTATGCGAAACTCTTTGGTGTAGATTCAGAAATTGCTTTGGAATCGCAGCGTGAATATGCTGTGGGACTTCGCTTGCAAGGAAAGTATCGGAAAAGTTTGAAAACGCAGAAGGACTTTTACGAAAAGAATATCGGAAAAAACGACTCTAATGTTGCTTTAGCTATACTTGATATATCTAATACTTACGATAAAATGGGACTCTATGCTAAAGCGCTGCAATTGAAAGAACGGTTACTAAAATGGAGCAGAACTCGTTTAGGCGAAAATCATCCTGGTACATTGTGTAGTCTGTGGAGCGTTGCCGCGTCGTTTGAGCTGCTAGGTCGATATCGAGAAGCACTTGCGCTTCGTCAAGAAATATACAATCGTTATAAGGCGACGCAGGGCGATAGCTCTCCGAACACGATAACATCGCTGGGTAACATAGCTGGAAATTATGAAAGAATAGGCCAATATGGCAAGGCCTTGGATATACGGAAGACGGTTTTGGAGCAAAGAAGAAAGGCTCTGGGCGAAGACCATCCCCAAACAATAGAGGATGTTGTGCTTTTGGCAAATGTATATGGCAGAATGGGTCGTTATGCAGATGCGTTGCCGTTGAGAAAAGATGTCCTTGAGAAAAGAAGTAGACTTCTTGGTGAGTCTCATCCTGGGACATTGAAGGCTGTAATAGGTGTGACGGTAGAATTAGAGCAGCTCGGTCATTACCAGGAGGCATTGGTCTATCGTCGGGAAATATATGACCGCTACAAGGCAACGCAAGGCGAAGACTTTCCGGATACGATTGGCGCACTGTCGGCTATTGCTGGCGATTATGAATGCTTGGGCCAATATGCCAAGGCCGTTGAATTGCGGAAGGATGTCTTGGAACGATATCGGAAAGTTCAAGGTGAAAATCATCCTAAGACAATTGATGCTATACGAGATTTGGCTAGTACTTATGGCAATATGGGTTGTTACTCAGATGCGCTTTCGTTAAAGGAACTAGTCCTTGAAAAACGTCGGAAACTCTTTGGCGAAAAACACCCTAGTACCCTGAACTCTATGGGGGGCGTAGCCTATATGTTGGAACGGCTTGGCCGCTACCAGGATGCGCTAGTCTATCGTCAGGAAATATATGATTGCTATAAGGCAACGCAAGGCGAAGATTTTCCGAGAACGATAGGCGCGCTGTCGGCTATTGCGGGTGATTATGAATCCTTGGGCCAATATGACAAGGCTGTGGATATACGGAAGGATGTTTTGGAACAAAGACAGAATGTTCTTGGGGAGAATCACCCTCGGACAATTGATGCTATGCGAGCTTTGTCTAGCACGTATGGCAAAATGAATTGTCATGTTGATGCGTTGCTGTTGAGTGAACGGGTCCTTGAAAAGCGTAAAATTCTTTTTGGCGAGAACCATCCCGAAACGTTGAAAGCTGCAATGGGGGTGGCGCTGGAATTAGAACAGCTTGGCCGCTACCAGGATGCCCTAGTCTATCGTCAGGAAATATATGACCGTTACAAGGCGACGCAGGGTGAAGACTTTCCGGATACGATTGGCGCACTATCGGCTATTGCGGGTGATTATGAATCCTTGGGCCAATACGACAAGGCGATGGATATCCGGAAGGAAGTTTTGGAAAGCAGACGCAATGTTCTGGGCGAAGACAATCCTGAAACAATTAATGCAATGTTGTCTTTGTATTGCTTGTATAATAAGATTGGCCGTCACGTCGAAGCGTTGCCGTTGAGTGAACGGGTCCTTGAAAAGCGCAAAATCCTTTTTGGCGAGAACCATCCAGAAACATTGTTGGCAGCAATGGGAGTGGCGCTGGAATTAGAACAGCTCGGTCGCTACCAGGATGCCCTAGTCTATCGTCAGGAAATATATGACCGTTACAAGGCGACGCAGGGTGAAGACTTTCCGGATACGATTGGCGCACTATCGGCTATTGCGGGTGATTATGAATCCTTGGGCCAATACGACAAGGCGATGGATATCCGGAAGGAAGTTTTGGAAAGCAGACGCAATGTTCTGGGCGAAGACAATCCTGAAACAATTAATGCAATGTTGTCTTTGTATTGCTTGTATAATAAGATTGGCCGTCACGCCGAAGCGTTGCTGTTGAGTGAACGGATCCTTGAAAAGCGCAAAATCCTTTTTGGCGAGAACCATCCCGAAACGTTGAAAGCAGCGATGGGAGTGGCGCTGGAATTAGAACGGCTAGGTCGCTATCGGGATGCCCTAGTCCATCATCAGGAAATATATGACCGTTACAAGGCAACGCAAGGCGAAAACTTCCCTGACACGATAGAAGCCTCAGAGAGAATCGCTGACGATTATGGAAGCTTGGGACAATTCACCAAAGCTGTTGAATTGCGGAAGGATGCGCTGGAACGAAGATGCAATGTTCAGGGAGTGGATCATCCTAATACGATTAGTTCAAGGTGTATTTTGGCATGGTTGTGTACTCTTTGCGCTATGTATGATGATGCAGAAGAACTGTTTAAGGATTGTCTCAAAAGGCAGGAACGCTTGGCAGGAGAAGAAAGCTTAAAGACAATATCTGCGCTAGAAGATTTGGCAAAGTTCTATTTTTTCAAGGATGAATCGGGAAAAGGTGTTCCTTATGCAGAAAAAGTCTTAAATTTAATAAGCCAAAATCCAAATGTCAGCGATCAGAATCGTATAAAATATACTGATACTTTGGTTCTTTTATATGCATCTGTGGATCGTTTAGAAGAAGCCTATAAAATGGCTCTACAATTGTTAAATGATGCGTTAAAAGAATATGCTTCGAATCAGGAATTTGTTGCCGATCGTCATTACACTCTTGCCTATATTTTGAACAAGATGAAACGGTTTGGCGAGGCTTTGGAGTATGCGCAAAAGTCCTATGATGTTTGTATGCTGAGTCTTGGTGAGTTTGACGCACGTACAAAACGTACGAAAGATCTCATGAATGAAATCAAATCTAAGCTTGGCGGTTGATGTCAAGTTCGATAAATAATCTATAATTCTTCTAAAGAGGTCACTATGGGAAAAAAGATTCGCACGCAAGAAGCTTCCATTCCACAAGCGTCCCGTATTTTTACGGATCGCGAAGAACCGCGTAAATCTTTTTGGAAGTGTTATAATCATTTCAAGGAGAATATGAAGGATGGCGATGCAAAAGTCCTTGTCTACTATGGTGTAGGCGGCATCGGGAAGTCGTCCCTGCTAAAGCAACTCATAAAGGAGATGGATGAGGCCGCGGCGGCAAAAACGATAAGCAGCTCACTTCAAGTGTATTTTGATTTCAACTTGAAACAGGAACCACGTGCCGTTCTGGAGGCTCTACGCAACAAACTGGTGGACGACTATAAATTTGAGTTTCCTCTGTTCGATATTGGCAGCTATGTTTACGCAAAGAAGATTGGCGAGAATCGAGATAGGCCAGAGGTGAAATCTTTCATAGAGCGCAGTGTGATTCTCAGGTGTGCTTTCGCGGCTGTTGAGGATATTCCTGTTGTCGGGATCGCATCCTTGATTGCTCGGCTAGCGGATAAAGGCATTGCCGTTTTTCGGAACATGAAAGCGAAAAATCGCGATGAACTTCAAAAAATTGAAGTTATGTCCCATGAAGAGTTGCAGGACTATTTCCCTGTTCTTTTCGCTCGCGACATTGCTGCGAACATGGAAGGGAAAAATGAGCCTCTGGTGATTTTCCTGGATACCTATGAACAGTTGGTGAACGAAATGGCTGCCATTGGAGCTCCGCTGAACAACGACCTTTGGCTGAGGGACGATAACAAGGGCTTGGTGTTGAATGCGCCGAGTGTATTTTGGGTCATTGCTGGTCGTGAAAAACTCAAGTGGCCGCAGGATTGGGGAGATTCGTTGGAACAACATATCCTGGGCAATCTTTCTGAAACGGATGCGAAGAACTTCTTGCTGCATGCGGGAATTGAGGATGTTGAACTTCAGGATGGCATATATAAGCTGACGAAAGGGACGCCTGTGTATCTGGACCTTTGCGTGGATAGGTTCCAGTCCTTGATCGGAAACGGGGAAGCTCCTAGGGTAGAGAATTTTGGTAACGATATCTATGCCTTGATAGAACGATTCGCAAGGTATATGGATGATGCTAGGAAGGATATTGTTTACATATTGTCTTGTTTGGGGGTGTGGAGTGACGAAATGGCTCTTGAAATTGGCCCGAAGGTGCTCCCGAATTACAGTGTGACTACTTATGAGAAAGTGAAGGGCCTTTCTTTTATTATTGAATCAGAAAAGGGGCGCTATAACCTGCACCAGACAGTAGGGGATGTCTTGTATAAGGATTGCCCCGAAAGCATAAAGGAAAAAACGGTTTCTGCGGCGATTGCTTATTGCGAAGAAAAACTCAGTGGCTTAGATGCATTCTCTACGGAATTCGAGTATTATGTTGGCTGGTTGATGAAACATGCCCTCCGATATTATTGCGAGGACGATGATATTCGAGGGTTTTATATAGAACATATTCGGCCACATTTAAATAAGCTGAATGATCTAAAACGTTTTCGTTCTATAGAAGATCTGTTCAATCCTTTTTGGGAAAGGGCTTCGCAAGATAAAGAAAGCCGTTTGTATGCCCTTGTGCAGAAAGACTATTCCATTTGGCTACGAGGGATGGGGCGGTATAAAGAATCTACAGACATGGCGAAATCCGCCTATGAACTGTATGTTAAGTTGATTGGCGCTGATGATGTTATAACTTTGCGGGCACAACGTGAATATGCCATGGGGCTTCATTCGCAAGGAATGTATCAAGAAGCTTTGGAAATACGTAAAGAAGTTCTTGAAAGGCGAATCAAAAAACTTGGTGAGAAAAATCTTGAAACAGTTGAATCGTTTGTGGATATGGCTAATTCCTATGAAAAATTGGGGATGTATGGAAAACAGTTGGAAATGGCTGAAAAAGCTTACCAATTAAGATCCATTTTACTAGATCCTAATGATCCATTTATTTTTAGATCAAGAAATAATTTGGTGACAGGATATAGGAATTTGGGTGAAAATAAAAAAGCGTATGAAATTGGCGAAGTGTTGTTAGCGGATGTAGAAAAAAAGCTAGGGAAGGATGATGAATGTACATTAGATATAATGTCGAACCATATAGATACATTGGTAAAGCTCGGTTTGTATGACAAAGCGGTGGCATTGCGAAAGGAGGTTCTTGATCGAAGAAAGATGCTGTTAGGCGAGGATCACCCTAAAACGATTAGAGCTATAAGATCGTTGTCTAGTGTGTATGATGATATGGGCCGTTATGCCGATGCGCTGCCGCTAAGGGAGTTGGTTCTTGAAAAGCGTCGGAAACTCTTTGGAGATAGTCATCCTGATACATTGAAAGCCATATGGGGCGTTGCCTATGCGCTGGAACAGCTTGGCCGATATCAAGAGGCCTTGGCCCTCCGTCAGAAAATATATGACCTCTACAAGGAAACGCAGGGTGAGGATTTCCCGGACACGATAACTGCCTTGGGGAATATTGCTAAAAACTACGAGAAGCTGGGGGAATATGACAAGGCTGTGGCATTGCGAAAAGAGGTTCTTGAGCGAAGAAAGAAACTTTTAGGCGAGGACCATCCTAAAACGATTAGTGCTATCAAATCGTTGTCTAGCACATATGATAAAATGGGCCGCTATTCCGACATGCTTCCATTAAAGGAGCTTATTCTTGAAAAGCGTCGTAAGCTTCTTGGAGATAATCATCCTGACTCATTGAAAGCCATATGGGGCGTTGCCTATGCGCTGGAACAGCTTGGCCGCTATCAGGAGGCGCTTGTCCGTCGCCAGGAAATATATGACCTCTACAAGGAAACGCAGGGTAAAGATTTTCCGGACACGATAACAGCTTTGGGAAACATTGCTAAAAACTACGAGAATTTGGGGGAATACGACAAGGCTGTGGAATTGCGAAAGGAGGTTCTTGAGCGAAGAAAGGCGCTTTTAGGCGAGGACCATCCTAAAACGATTAGTGCTGTTACATCGTTGTCTAGTGTGTATGATGATATGGGCCGTTATGCCGATGCGCTGCCGCTAAGGGAGTTGGTTCTTGAAAAACGTCGGAAACTCCTTGGAGATAATCATCCTGACACATTGGATGCCATATGGGGCGTTGCCTACGCTCTGGAACAGCTTGGCCGCTATCAGGAGGCGCTTGTCCGTCGCCAGGAAATATATGACCTCTACAAGGAAACGCAAGGAGAAAATTTCCCGGACACTATGACATCCTTGGGAAACATTGCTATTGATTATGAAAAATTGGGTCAGTACGATAAAGCTGTGAATTTACGAAGGGAAGCCCTGGAACGAAGAAAAAAGCTTTTTGGTGATGATCATCCTAAAACGATTGTAGCTAAAAAGAGTCTTGCTGGTTTATATGCTCGTTGTGCAATGTATGATGAAGCGGAAGTGCTGTATAAAGATAATTTGGAGCGCCAAGAGCGCTTAACTGGAAAGGAGAGCTTAAAGACTATATCTGCTCTGAATTCCTTGGCATGGTTCTATTTCCTGAAGAATGAACCGGAAAAGGGTGTTCCTTATGCTGAAAAAGCCTTGGATTTGATAAGCAAAAATCCAAATGTAAGTAATCGGACTCGCATAGATGACGCAGATACCCTGATTCTCTTATATGCGTCGATGGGGCGTCTAAAAGAAGCCTATGAAATGGCTCAACAATTGTTGAATGATGCGTTAAAAGAATATGCTTCGGATCAGAAGTTTATTGCCAATCGCCATTATGCTCTTGCCTATGTCTTGAACAAGATGAACCGGCTTGATGAGGCTTTGGGTTATGCGCAAAAGTCCTATGATGTGCGCATGCGGTACCTTGGTGAATTTGACGAAAAGACAAAACGCACGGAAAAGCTTCTTAACGAAATCAAGTCAAAATAGTTGTAGTAAAACAATATATATGGTCAGCTTTTCTAGGAGGCATTCGTGTTCACGCTCCCTTCAATGAATCAGATTATAGGATGGTTTGGTTGGGGTGACGGGGTGGGAGCCCTAGCTGCCATCAGTGCGATTCTCACAGTGCTGGTGCTGCTTGCGCCGGTGGTGTTTGGACTAATCCTATATGGCTTAGAGCGTGTGCAGATTAAACTCATCGGGATGGTAAATCGGAAGTTTGCTTACTTTTTCGTGAATTATGTGACTTTCTTGGGTACGTTTGTCCACGAAATGTCGCACCTGTGCTTCGGCGTGATTACAGGGGCCAAGGTCAACGAAATTTGCGTGTTCGAGAATGAGGGTGGTCGGTTGGGGCATATCGGTTACTGCACCAGAGGGCCTTGGTTCATGAAGGCGGTGCAACACTCTTTGACGAGCGTAGCGCCCACGGTGGTTGGTTTTACTCTCGGCTACTTTCTGCTCCGGTATATTTTTAGTGGAAGTCACACTTTGCTGGAATATGTTGGGCTCTGGTACTTGGTGATTTCGCTCATCGACCATTCGACCATGAGCGATTCCGATTTGAAACATTACTTTCAGGGCGTGTGGATCTTTATTTTGCCGGTATTCCTACTGTTCTTTGGATTCGGCTATTTGGGTTAAAGGGACGCTGCCCTTTTATAGTTACGCAGCCAACGCCATGCGGCATTCTTCATAAAGGCCGCGGTCGTGCAGGTGCTTGAGAAGCTGCTGGTGGTAATTGCTCGTGGTGGCGCGGGTGCAATCCATATGGCGGGCAGCCTCGGCGTCGGTGGGGGTGAACCCGTCATGGCAGAGATCCACGAGGGTGTCAAAGTAGCGCAGGAGCGTCGGCTTGCCCAAGAGGCTGCGCCGCATGACGAAGACGGCGTCCTTGCGGTGGATGTCGCTTTCGAAGTCTTCGAGCATACGGCTCACCATCGGGTGGTTGCGATCGATGTAGGCGTTATTCTCGGAAGACGCTGCATGGCGTTCGTCGTTTTCGCTCGTCTTCTTCTTGTAGGAACGGCGTTCCTGGGTGTAATCTGTGCGGACTTCGCGTTCGGCCTTCTTGGCGTTTTCGCGCTTGTCGGTCTGGAGCTGCCACTTGACCTTGTTGGCGGCATGGGCCATGAAGGGCACCCCGAGGGTGTTGTCGAATTCCAGGGCGGCATTGCGGAACACCTCGTAGGATTCGCCCATGACAGATGCACGGCGTTCGGCGATGCTGTAGCCATGGTAACCGAAATCGGAATCCATGGTATAGGACTGCTTGGCGGCAATCCCTACGATTTTGTCACCGTACTGCTCCCACATCTGACCGATGGCGTTTGCGCGGGTCTCCTCATTCGGGGCGCTCTGGGCGAGCGCAATGAGGTTGTTGATCTGGGTGGCGGCTGCCGGGGTGTTGTTGTGACGCATGGGCGTACTCCTTCTGAGGTTGTGGTTTGCCCGCCGTGACGGACGAAAGGCTTGAGTGGACAGCAAAAGGCCCTTGATAAGATTTTTATCAAAAGACGGTGCCGTGCCGTAAATGCAAAAAATGTGGAATTATTTGGTCAAGCCGTGGGCAAGACCACTATATACATAGTGCGAGGGAACGCTCATCGGGGAGCGGGAGAACCAAACAGAGAAAACATCCAAAACTCTCATGTTTACAAATATAGCAACAACCAGATGTCAAAAGATGACATTTTTAGGGCCGTGTTCTGAAAGTTTTGTAAATTTCTTACACCTTGTGCCGTTGCCTGAAGACGATCAGGTGTTCTTTGGCGCGGGTGGCGCCGACCATGATCAGGTTGGTCTTTTCGGGGAGGTAACCGGGGCCGCGGGGCGACAGTTCCAAATCCGTAAGGATGACTACGCGCTTGTCCAGCCCCTTGTAGCGGTAGGCCGACACAATGTTGATGGCGTAATTGCTCAGGGAATCGTCGATATCGCTCCACTGAAAGTTGCTGTCGTTCAGGGCGGCGAGGCCCGAATTCCTGCGGCTACGGAGCGAAACCACGAGAACATCTTCGGGACCGACTCCTTTTTTGCGGAGTCGCGTGATTTCCTTGCGTAACAGTTCTTCTTGTTCGGCGGGGTCTGTGTAGGTGCGTACGTCAACGGCGCGGCCTATCGGAGTTTCGTCGTAGCAGGGGATTCTGATGTTAGTGTTATCGTAGACCCATTCCAGGATTTTCTTGGTGCTGCGGTAGCCGCGTTTTAACACCATCACGGGCATGGTGCTAATGGTCTTGTTTGCGCTAAAGTTGCGGCCCTTGTAAATGGCCTGGTGGCTGTCGTAGAAGAATCGCACGATTCCTTTTTTAGGGTCTTTCAACAGCTGCAAGGAGGCGTCGATCCAGCCGCTTTGAAAATCTTGCCCTTCGTCGATAATGAGCGCATCAAAAAGTTGCTTATTCTTTTTGCGGAGCTCCTGAATGGCGGGAGCCAGGTTGTCTGCTGCCGCTTTATAATATTCAGTCAAGTCGGTGCCGTCTTTAGGTTCATGGTGGGCGAAACCTTCCACTCTTGCGGCACGGACGTACTTGCAGGCGAGCTTATGGAAACTTGCCGCGACCACCTGGCTGTCGTCGAAGCCCTTCTTTTTAAAGGTGTTTTGCATTTGTTCGGCGAGCAGGTCGTTAAAGCAGAGTACTACGACGCGTTTGCCTTCGGCGACGAGTCGGCTCGTTTCCCACTGTACCAGGAGCGATTTGCCGGATCCGGCGACGCCTTCGATTTGCATGCGCGGGTTACGGGTGATCGATTCCATGAGCATTTCCTGGAATGCGGTGGGCTGCAGGCGGGCGCCCGATTCCATTTCCCAGAGTTCCGGCCAGGTCGGCTCGTCATAGCAACCCAAGAAACTGGTGAGGCGGTTGTAGTCTTCGTCGGTCAACTTGTCGTTCGGGAAGGGGTTGCCTCCGTGCGATTCTTCCTTGGTTTCCAGAATCTTCTTGATTTTGCGTTCGAGCGTGTTGTAGCTTTTAAGATCCTGCTTTAAAATGATGCGCTTGGGCTGGATGGCGTTGGCGCCGATTTTGCCCATGTTTTCCATGTCGGCAAAGCACACTGCCCATTGTACGCGCACCTTGTAGTACGAGTTTCCGCCTTCTTTGGGGAACATTTCGCTGAAGTGGTCGTGGAGCGGGTGGATGCTTTGCTCAATTTGCTGGATGGGAGAGCGGTCCATAATGCGGTGACCCTGTTTCCAGATGAATCCGTTTTCGGTACCTTGGGCTTCTTCGGTCGAAATTTGGTTGTCCTTGCATTCGATCAGGAGCATGCCGTAATCCCTGTGGTACAGGATGCAGTCTACTTCGTGGTCGATGCTCTGGGAGTTCTTTTTGTCGTAGAATTTCAGCTGCGGGTTCATCCAGACGTCCCATTTGTCGTTCAGGCAGAGGGCGGTATCAAAAAGGGCTTTTTCGGAACGGGATTTGGGATTTGAGGAAATTCTTTTGCGGATGGTAGACATTTTTGGACCTTTTTACATCGTTTTCGCCTAAATATACATTAGACACCGCTCCTTCATTTTTCTACATTTACGCCCGCTCGGGTAATTACGCTCGGGTAAAACCAATCACCGGCTTGCGAGAGTCGCTTCGGTGGCGAGGTCCACACCCCTAGGTCAGGTCTTCGCTTCGCGGCTTAATTGCAGTCCGGGTAGTAACAACCGAAAAGGAAAATACATTATGGCAAATCTGCCTTCTGTCGAAGATCTGCTTGCTGCAGGCTCCCACTTTGGTCACCAGACTCAGCGCTGGAACCCGAAAATGAAACCCTACATCTTGGCTGAAAAGAACGGCATCTACGTTCTCAACCTGTCCAAGACTCGTGAACTCCTTGAAGAAGCTGCCAAGGCCGCTGCCAAGATCTCTGAATCTGGCAAGACCGTGCTCTTCGTTGGCACCAAGCCGACCGCTCGTCAGTGCGTGCTCGACGCTGCAGCTTCTTGCAACCAGTTCTCCGTGACCAACCGCTGGCTCGGTGGTATGCTCACGAACTTCCAGACTGTCCGTAAGTCCATCAAGAAGATCGACAAGATCGACGCTATGGAACAGGATGGTACCTTCCAGGCTCTCTCCAAGAAGGAAGTCCTCGACAAGAACCGCGAACGCGAAAAGCTCCTTTCCGTGTTCGGTGGCATCCGTGAAATGGTGAACCTCCCGGGCCTCCTCGTCGTGACCGACCTCGCTCACGAAAAGATTGCCGTGGCTGAAGCTCGCCGCCTCCACATTCCTATCATCGGCATCTGCGACACGAACGTCGACCCGACTCTCGTGGACTATCCGATTCCGGCTAACGACGACGCCGTGAAGTCTCTCACGCTCATCGTTGACTACATTGCCGCTAACGTTGCAAAGCGTTCTGCTGACAAGAAGGCCGAAAAGGAAGAAGCTAAGAAGTTCGACAACGGCGAGGAAGAAAAGTAATATGCAGATTACCGCTTCCCTCGTTAACGAACTCCGTCAGAAGACTGGCGTGGGCATGATGCAGTGCAAGAAGGCCCTCACCGAAACTGACGGCGACATGGACAAGGCCGTTGAACTCCTCCGCAAGCAGGGTGCTGCTGTTGCCGCCAAGCGTGCTGACAAGGCCGCTAAGGAAGGCCGCATCTACCTCATCGAAACCGCCGACAAGGCTGCTGCTTTCGAACTCTCTTGCGAAACTGAACCGGTTTCCAACAACGACGACTTCGTCGCTCTCGCCAACATGGCTGTGAAGGCTGTCGAAACTCAGGCTATCGCCTCTGTCGAAGACCTCAAGAACGCCGTTGTTGATGGCAAGAAGATCAACGATGTGCTCCAGGACGTGCTCGTCAAGATCCAGGAAAACATCGACTTCCGCAAGTTCGCCGAAATGAAGAAGACTGCTAACTCCGTGTTTGGCGTTTACAGCCACATGAAGGGCAAGATCGGTGTGATCACCGAACTCGCTTACGAAGGCTCTGCCGACGAAGCTGCCCTCAAGGCTGCCGCTAAGGACATCGCTATGCAGGCCGCTGCTTTCGCTCCGGTTGCATTGAACGATGCTGCAGTTCCGGCTGAAACGATCGAAAAGGAAAAGGAAATTGCCAAGGCTCAGATCGAAGCTTCCGGCAAGGCTCCGAAGCCCGAATTCCTGCAGCGCCAGATTGACGGCCGTGTCGCCAAGGTGCTCAAGGAAATCGTTCTCGAAGACCAGGAATTCTTCATGTCCGAAAAGAACCCGAAGAAGCTCAGCGTCAAGGACTACCTCCAGGAAGTCGTCGCCAAGCAGCTCGGTCTTTCCAGCCTGAAGGTCGTGAACTTCATCCGCTTCGAACGCGGTAACTAATTAGTAGACAGTAGGAAGTAGGCAGTAGACAGTGATGTCGTTGCTGAAAACTCTGTAGTAGCTACAATTAAATTGGCCGTCCCACTCGGGGCGGCCAGTTTTTTATTGCTACATTTAGAATGTCGGGCTGTAGCTTCAGCCGTTAATATGAGAGGAAAACATGAGAGTCTTTTTGAAGGCATTTCTCCTTTTTGCCGTATGCGCTTTTTTTGTGACCGCATGCGGTTCGGATTCCGGGTCTGATTCCGTTACTCCCTCTGAAGTTTCTTCCGATGACGATGACGGTTCCGAAGGCGACGTTTCCGAAAAAGGTTCCAAGGACAATAGCGGTTCCAAAGAGAATGGCGACTCCAAAGATAAGGGCGGTTCTGCAAATTCCGGAACTTCAACGAAGGATACCGAAGTTGACAGCAAGGCGACCGACGAGCCGGTTATCATTAGTAGTGTGAAGGATTCCTACTCCGGCGATTCAATCAAGACGGTGCAAGTCGGCAGGTATATCTGGATGGCGCAAAACGTGTCGCATGTCGGCTGGAGCGTCACGAACGTTTGCTACGACAAGGACGAATCGAATTGTGAAAAATACGGTGCACTTATTGATACGGCGTCGGCTGGTTTTGCGTGCCCGAGTGGATTCTTTGTTCCGACGATGAATGACTGGCGCTGGCTCAGCAACTATAGCAGCAAGTACCCGGAGGTCATGAGTGCCTTGCAAATGCAGTACGGCGGCTATTGTTCCCGCGTACAGGATTCGCTAGTCTGTAAGGGCTTGGACGATTACGGCAAGTATATGGCTCAAGACGGCATCGCGACGCTTTATCCGATGAATATGAAGCCGACTTCTGAGACGGCGGACTTCCATGACTTTTACTTGTTGCGCTGCGTGAACTACACCTACATTGTCGAAAGCGTCAAGGACCTGCCCACTTGCGACAGTGTAAGCAAGGAAACTTTAAAGCCGTTCTACGTGGTAAACGAAAAGTCCAACTACAAGTGCCTCGGCAACCGTTGGGAAGACGACTTTACCGATGACTGCAGCCACGTAGTCAACAGGACGGCGGCGACAATTAATGATACGATGTACATCTGCAAATATAAGGAATGGCAGGTGGCCGATGTATCGGATGCCCGCGAAGAATGTACATCGAAAAACGATTCTACGACGCTGTTGTTTAACGGGAAACGTTATGCTTGCGAAAACGGCTACTGGAGAGCTTTCTCGGAAATTGAAGAAAAGCTGGGGTACTGCCGCGGCAAAATGATTGGCGCATTCGACACCCTAAAGACCCGCACCGATACGCTCGTGAAGAAGCAGGAATATATCTGCGACACGAACGGTTGGCGTCTTTCCGAGATGACGGACCATGTAGGTTTCTGCGACAGCTTGAGGGTCTTTGACGAGGTGAAGTACTCGGGACGGTCTTATGTGTGTCGCAGCGATCGGTGGGAAACGTTTAGCACGCTGGAAAATGAAATCGGCGTATGCTCTCCGAAGAAGAACAAGGTGATTGATTCGACCGAATCGGGATCGACTTATATCTGCGACAGCACTTCATGGCGCTATACGGTGCTGGAAGACTTTATTGGGATATGCGATTCTACCATCATCGGAACGATCAAGAGGCATGCAGGGGCCGGTTACTTGTGCAAGGCTCGCGGCTGGAATCGTCTGAGCGATTTGGAAAATGAAATCGGCGCCTGCTACGAAACGGTGGTGGGAACACTTGCCAAGACCGATGCTGGTGTCGATTATGTATGCGCTTCTTCGGGCTGGACGCGCGCCGCAGCTGCTGATATCGGTGGCGTATGTGACAGTACCAAGCGATACAAGACGGTAAAAGTCAGCGGCGTCAGTTATTACTGCACGGGTTACAGCTGGAGTAAAATGAATTCGATCGACAGTGCACTCGGCTTCTGCACTGAAAACATTCGAGGGAAAATTGATTCGATTGGCGCCGGTGCTACAGCGTCCCGCTACTCCTGCGAATGGAACGGCTGGACGAAATTGAGTGACTTGGATTTCCGTTTCGGGATCTGCAATACGAAAAACGACAGCACCAAAAAGGTAGTACACGATTCCGTTTACGTGTGTAGCAAGAATGCCTGGAAGCTAGGGTCGCTTACGGATATGTACGGCGTCTGTGATTCTCTTGCCGCAGGCAAGACGGGGACGTTTATGGGCACGGCGTATGGCTGCCGCAAAAAAGCCTGGACGAAGATGAGCGACTTCGAAATTGCAAATGGATTCTGTAGCGAAAAGAATGCGGGCGAGAACATTAAGGTGGGTTCCGAATATTACGAATGCACCGTTACTTCTACGAACATTTACTGGAAGAAAACGAATGAGTTCAAGTATGTCATGGGAGAATGCCCCAAGGATACGACCTTCCGCAAGACCTATAAGGATACTTTGTATAAGTGTAGCAACGCCAAGTGGAATCGTGTTACAATCAATGAAGAATATGGTTACTGTGAACAGGGTTCTCCGAAAAAGACCGTCGTGTTCAACAAGCAAGAGTATATATGCGATTACGGCGTAGTAGATGTCGATTGGCACCGCATGACGACCATGGATTCCCTGTATGGAGTTTGCGATAGGACAAGGTATGGCGATACGGCAACCTATAAAAACAATCATTACTTTTGCAATACAAATCGCGATGGCTTTATTTGGGACTATGCCAGTTACAGACAGTATATGGGACAGTGTACGTCTGCCAGGGAAGGGCATGAAATGTTTAACGGGTTCAATACAAGCAAATGCACCTCTGGTAAGTGGGTCGCCATTATCAATGACTATATGACGGATAGCCGCGACGGGAAAAAATATAAGATGGTTACGGTCAAGGGACAGAATTGGATGGTTCAGGATTTGAACTATGTGACAACGTCTAGTGATACCAGCTGGGCGATGAATTCTAGAAGTGATGCTCGCCTGTATTCCTGGACTGCGGCAAAGAAATCGTGCCCGTCAGGGTGGCGCTTGCCGACTAAAACCGAATGGAGTACTTTCCGTTCGAACTTTACGTCTTTGTATGATTATGGTGGTGAGTCCGGCATGCTTGCGGGCAATTGGAGTAACCTTAATGGCTACACGGCCGATGACTTCTTTGGTGTAGCAATTTATCCGACAGGATATATGGAAGATTATTTGTCGGGAGGCTATTCGGTGATAGCGCAACAAAATGGCGATAATGGAGCTTATTTCTGGGCTTCCGATGGCTCGTTTATGACTTTTGGCCAATTTACGTCTTATCCGCGAATGGGTGGCTATGCTGTGGGCGCTGCCATAAGGTGCGTCAAGGACTAGGGTAAGTAACAGTTTTGCTTAGGGAGAATATCGTGAACTCTGCAATCAAGGGACTATTCATTTTGACACTGTCGAGCCTTTGCTTGACGGCGTGCGGTGGCGATTCGGGAAATTCTTCGAAGCCTGCCCCTGAAGAGGAAGAAAATTTAAGTTCTTCGATCTCTCATCAGCGTTCTTCAAGTTCGGCTTCGATTACGAGCGCGACGACGGTCGTTGATTCCGATGCGCATGACCTTAAGAAGGATGAACCTTTCGAGGGCGAGGTTGTCGATCGCTCGACGTGGACTGTCTATAGCACCCGTTCGATAGGCGTTTACACGTGGCTTGGAAACATGAACGAAAAAGACGCCTCGGTCAAGAGCACCTGCTACGCTTACGATGATTCCAGATGCGATCTTTACGGCAGACTCTACATGAAAAAGAATGCAGAAGACTTGTGCCCTTCAGGTTTCTCTTTCCCGTCGGTTTCGGACTGGAAATACATCATGGAAGTGGATTCCAAATCGGTTCTCTATTCGGGAATTTGCTTCAAGAGGGATTCTCTGGAATGTACGGGGATTAGTGATTCGGCGCAGTACTTTGCTGCTGGTGACAGCGCCGTGATGGTTGACCGCTTCGGACATGTTACGGCGACAAAGGCGGCCGACAATGGATTCTATTCTCTGCGTTGCATCAAGTACCGGAGCATTGTTGAAAAAATGTCGGACTTGCCTGATTGCGGTAGCGATACCTACAACAGCTCTACGATATTCGTTGCTACAAAAGATTCCAGCTACTATTGCCGTTACGGGGAATGGAAAAACGAATCGAACCGCGGAACTTGCCTCAGTAGCGAAACGGGTGAAAAATACCTGATTAAGGACTTGGTCTATATTTGCAAGGGTGGCTATTGGCAGCTGACGACTATCGAAGATACCGATATTGAATGTGTCGACGAGAATTTGTATGAAGAATATGTCGTCAACGGAACTCGCTACGCCTGTACCGATACGGGAATGGCTAAGTTGAGTTACCCTGCGTCTAAAATCGGCTATTGCAACCCGGATCGCAACGGCGATATGATTGAACTCGATAGCACAAATTATGTCTGCCGCGATTTTGTGTGGCGGTACGCTACGGTTTCGGACTTTTACGGGGAATGTAACGTTTCGAAATACGGCTTGGTGGTGACTGTTGATGGCAAGCGCTACATTTGCTCTGCCAAGGGCTCTTGGCGCCTGACGAGTGATACCGAAGATGAACTTGGTCCATGTACCGAAAAATTGCAGGATTCCATTCTGAAAAACAAGAGCGGTGCTTACTATTTGTGCGATAACTGGGAATGGTATCGCGCGTCTAAAAACCAGGTGCTGGGTACATGTTCCGATGCCAATGAGGGCGATACCATTACTTATGAATCGTACCTTTATGAATGCTCCGAAAAAACTTGGAAAACGCATAGCCTTATTTCTAAGGAGCTCGGCTTTTGCACCACGAAGAATAAGGGCGCAAAAGGCGTGTACCGCGATACGGTCTATTACTGCTATTCGGACCGCGGCAAGGATTGGGCGAAAGCCTCGGAACTGGAATTGCTGCTTGGCTTTTGCCGCAAGGATACTACGTACATCGTAGAAAAAGAAGGAATCTTCTATAAGTGTTATTCCGGATCTTGGAAAGATGCAGCGCAAAGCGATGTTCTGAAGTCGTGCTATTCGACTGCTGGCGAAAAAAAGGTGTTCAATGGCAAGGAATTCGTTTGCGACACGACCGCCTTAAATAGCAGCGGCGCCTGGTATGCCTTGACGGCGCTTGACTCTGCTATAGGAGAATATTGTAGAACTGCGATTCTGGAAAAAAAGGTGAGATTGGGGAATGATGTCTATGTCTGTAGAGTCGATGCGTCGGCGAAATACAGGAAAACTTGGCAAGATTATTCGTTGGGTGATTATCTGAGATACTGTGACAAGGACCGCGTGGGCGATCGCGAGTTTAATGGCGTGGATACGAGCGTGTGTATACAGAATGTCTGTGGCTCCGACATGATTGAAGAATATGCCTACGACGGAAAGAAAACCACGTTGTGTGTTAGATTGAACCATTCCGGATATTGGTGGCAGCCCATTATGAGGGAACGTATTGTTGATGCCCGCGATGGTGAAGTCTATGGCGTTGTAAAGCTGGGGTCGCAAAAATGGCTGAATAGGGATTTGGCCTATTGGATTACAACGGCTTATGAAGATGATGGAAGGCTGGCCACGTTGTCTCCGGAGCAATATAGGGAATTTGAGGGCTGGAATTATAACTTGTTCTATGTATGGAAAGATGCTTTAGGTGGCTCGAAGGATATTTGCCCTGCAGGAACGCACATCCCGTCTAAGGCGGAATGGAAAACGCTGTTTGAATATGCCAAGGAACTTTCGCCTAAAGGAGGAATTCGTACTTTGTTCAATAAATGGGACAATCGAACAAGTCTGATCGGCTGGGACCTCTATGGCCTTGCTCTGTATAAAAATGGTTTTATGGATATGGATTATTATCCGCCGGGCAATGAGGTAAGAGCAGGTGAAAATGACTACATGACGGCTTACTATTTGACGTCTGATCTGGGAAAAACAGATGGCACCGCAAATGCAGTTCATGTAGATAGCACGATGGCTATTGATTATGAATTTAGCGCGTTGAAAGAAGACGCCTATAAAATCCGCTGTATTGTAGATTAGTAAGCTTCTGTCATCCTGAGTCCTTCAACAAGCTCAGGGTAAACTCCGTCGAAGGATCTAACACTTAATTTCTGATGCTTAAGCTCTCGCGGAGGCTCACTTTCTCTTTTCCGAGTAGCTTGTAGAGTTTGCACCGGAAAAGGGGAATGGCGATGATAACGCCTGCGGTCACAATCAGCGTGGAAAGGTAAGCGATTCCGGGCTGGTTGATTTCGGCGCGGTATAAAAGCCGCATTACAAGCAGGATGTACCAATGAACCGCAAGAATCACGAGCGCATTGCGTGAAATGTTGCGGAGGATTCCCTTGATAATTCGAATGGGAGCCTTGTTCGGCAATTTGTCGGCGAGAATGAACGCGGCAACAAGTCCTGCGATTCCGAAGAAGGAACTCGCGATGAATCCGACGAGGCTTTTGCCGAGATTGTTGTTCATGATGCTAAAGTACGGATCCGGATTCTCGACGATGGCGTAGAGGACAAAGGCGATGATTGCAATGGCTGCTGTCAATAAGATGCCAGAGTTGCTCCGAAGGACTGCATCTTGATTATTGTTATGCAGAATGCTTGATATTTTCTTTATCGGCTCGCGGCACAGCCAGCCACAAGCGAAGAAGAATAGCACCGTCAAATCCCGCTCAATTCCCAGCGGCAACCGAATATGATTCTTGTATAGGAGCCAACCTCCTGCAAGGCTTACGATTGCGGCAAGTGCGATTAGAGGTTTCTTCGCCGCACGATGAATCCCATAGAACATCAGGCTCACTGAATACAGCGTGAAAACGAACCACAGCGGCCCCGACCCAATGGAAGATTTCCCTGCCACAAAAATCTTCGCCAAATTCCAATAGAGGTAATCCCATACGCTCGCAATTTCGGGCCGAATGTTCATTACCGTCATGCGCGGCGCTTTCGGAAACAAGTCGAAATTGTACACGACCGGGTCTAGCGCCAAGAACAACATCGAAAGCATGATGTAGGGGAACAACAGGACTTTGCTCTTATGGATGAAATAACTCTTGAAATCAGGAAAACGGCGCGTACTGAAAAGCATCCCCGAAATAAAGAAGAATGCTGACATACGTAGCGCGCTCAAATGCAGCGTTCCCATCTGCGCATACGAAAACGATTGCTCCACATGGTACAGGCATACGAGCAACAACACGAATCCCTTGAACTCGTCAATCCACCCAATTCGACCCATCAATACCAGCGCCTCTCATCCGCAATCGTCGTCATCGGCCCGTGTCCGGGAAATACGACGGTTTTTTGCGGGAGTGTGAGCAGTTTGCTCTTGATTCCACTGACGAGCGCATGATCGTCATCGCCGAATAAATCGCTGCGTCCGCGGCTGCCTGCGAATAGAATGTCACCGGGAAACAGCAACGGCGGCACATTCGCTTGGCCGTTGACTTCGCCCGGGTTTTCGCAGTAAAACGCGATGCCGCCGGGAGAGTGCCCGGCCACGTGAATCACTTGCAAGCGGATGCCAGGCACCTCGACGGCATCGCCCTCGGCAAGGTAGTTGCCGAGTCCGGGCGAAGGCTCACGCATCGGGAGTCCGTACATTTGGCTCTGTTCTTCTTGCAAATCCAAGAGGAATGCGTCTTCTTCGTGCGCCTCGGGCTGCACACCATAAGTCTTGGCGATGAATGCATTGCCAAGCACATGGTCCAAGTGCAGGTGTGTGTTTAGCAGGTGCTTTACCGTAAGCTTGTTCTGCTCAATGTAGCGGGCGAGGGCTTGTTCCTCTTGCTCGCTTCCTGCGCTCGGGTCAATCAGAATGGCATCGCCGGCGTCGTTGCTTAAAACGAAACCGTTCACGCCGAACGAGTTGAATGTAAAAGCCTTTAGATTCATTTCTCTTTAATATAAAAAAGGAAATGCCCGCACGATGGCGGGCATGATAATGTTTGTGGAGGCCGCAGCGGCTTTAGGGTGCTGCCCTGACCACTGTCTACTGCCTACTGTCTACTATCCCTTGATTTCCCAGGTCGTGCCTTCCTTGCTGTCCTTGATGACCACGTTCATGGCGGCAAGTTCGTCGCGGATGCGGTCACTTTCGGCCCAGTTCTTGTTGGCACGGGCTTCCTTACGGGCGGCAATCAGTGCTTCAATCTTTGCGACATCCACTCCGTCGTTGGCGCCCTTCTTGGCATATTCTTCACGAGGCTGGTCGAGCTTCAAACCGAAAATCTTGTCGAAGTCGGCAACGAGGGAGGCCTTTTCACCGTCATCGATATCGCTCTTGAGCATCGTGTTCATGATACCGAGGGCGCGCGGCATGTTCAGGTCATCGCCGATGGCGTCCTTGAATTCATTCTGGAATGCCTTGGCTGCTTCGCTAGTGATAGCTGTAGCCTTACCGATCAGCGGGTCTGTCTTCTTGTGCAAACTCTTCAGGCCTTCCTTAGCGCCTTCCAAAGCTTCCCACGTGAAGTTCAGATAGTTGCGGTAGTGACTGCCGATGGCGAAGAAGCGGTAGTCGAGCGGATTGAAACCGCGGTCCATGAGGAGCGAGACCGTCAGGAATTCGCCGCTGGACTTACTCATCTTGCCGAACTTCTGTTCGGTGGTTCCGTCTTCTAGCTTTTCTTCGCTAACAGTACGGAGGAATTCGCCGTGCATCCAGAAGCGGGCAAACTGCACGCCGTTGGCGCATTCGCTCTGGGCGATTTCGTTCGTGTGGTGCACGCGGATGTGGTCGGTGCCGCCGCAGTGAATGTCGAGGGTCGGACCATTGTACTTCATGGCCATGGCGGAGCATTCAATGTGCCAGCCGGGGAAACCGACGCCCCACGGGCTGTCCCATTCCATGGCGCGCTTCTTGTCCTTCGGGCTGAACTTCCACAGAGCGAAGTCGGTGGCGTTCTTCTTTTCGCCCATGTCGATGCGGCTACCCTTGCGCAGGTTTTCCACGTCGAGGCGGGCAAAGTCGGCATAGCGCGGGAACTTAAGGCTATCGAAGTAGATGCCGTCGCTGGTGCGGTAGGTGTAACCTTTTTCTTCCAAGGTCTTCACCAGGTCAATCTGTTCCTGGATGTGCTGCGTGGCAGGAGTCCAGCGGGTCGGTTCTTGGATGTTGAGACGGTGCCAGTCGGCCATGAAAGCGTCGGTGTAGAATTTTGCGATATCCCACACAGACTTGCCTTCGCGGGCGGCGCCCTTTTCCATTTTGTCGTCGCCAGAGTCAGCGTCGCTGGTCAAGTGGCCCACGTCGGTGATGTTCACGATGTGGTTCACCTTGTAGCCGTAGTAGTTCAGCGTACGCACCAGAAAGTCTTCGAAAATGTAGGTGCGGAGGTTGCCAATGTGGGCGAAATGGTACACCGTCGGGCCGCAACAGTACATGCGCACGGCGGGAACGCCTTCAGGAAGTGTGAAAATCTCTTTCTTACGCGATGCAGTGTTGTAGAATTGAAGTGCCATTTTAAGCCTCCGGTTAGTTAATGCGGCGCAACTTGCGTCGTTCGCGGCCAAATATAGAATTATTTTACAGGATTTTCTTCAGTCCGTTGATGTCGCGGAGCAGGATTCTGCCCCTCTTGATTTCGACAAGGCCCTTGGCGGCGAATTCTTGGAGCATGCGGGCCACCACTTCGCGGGCAGAATTCACGTCGCGGGCGATTTCTTCCTGCGTTTTCTTGACTTCGTCCTTGCCGGTGCTTTCAAAAGCCGAAATCAGGTAAGAGGCCAGACGCTGGTCGAACCGTTTGAACAGCATGAGCTGAATCGCCCAAATGGTCTGCGAATAACGCTCCGTCTCTTTTTCGAAGATGAATGCCCGCACATGGATGTTCGTATCCATCAGCTTGGCGCACAGGGCAGCCGGAATCACCAATGCGGTCGTGTCTTCTTCGGCGGTGACCTGGGTCTCGAAAGTCAGCTGGTGAATCACGCAAGAAGCGGTCGATACGCAAAACTCGTTGGCGTGGGCACGGTACAGGGTGATTTCGCGTCCTTCGTCAGAGATGAGTCCTACGCGAATCCCTCCACTCAGAATAAAGATGATTCCGAGGCAAGAGGTTTTGCTGTTGTGAATCATCTGGTTCTTGCCGAAGCGCTTTGTAACGCAACGGTCCGAAACCATCGCCTTTTCTTCGGGCGAAAGATTCTGCCAAAAGGGCAGATTCGGAAGGAAGTGACTGAATGGACCTAAGCTCATAAAAGATGCACCTTCCTTGCAATATACAAAAAGGTGCATCGCCTTAAGGAGGACAGTTTAATCGATCAAGCGTTTAGCCAATAATGCGTTTAGCTGAACATGTTGACAATCTGGTCTTTTGGACGTACCCCGACTACGGAGTTGACGATTTTACCTTCCTTGATGACCACGAGCGTGGGAATGCTCATGACTCCAAAGAAAGACGCCAGTTCGCCCTGTTCGTCGACATTCACCTTGCAGACCTTCACCTTGTCGCCGTGTTCTTCGGCGATTTCGGAGATGGTGGGCGAGAGCATGCGACAGGGCCCGCACCAGGGTGCCCAAAAGTCAATCAGAACGGGCTTGTCGGAGTTCATGACTTCTGTTTCAAAGTTGCTCTTGGTAATATTCAATTCGGTCATTTTTTACCTCTCTTTGTTTTTATTCTTGTTTACACCTATATTTTACCTAATGTGCGTCCGCTTATCTGTGACTAGGTCACATTACCCGAAAAATTTTCTAAATTCGGCGCCATGATTTTTTCCGAAATCATCAAGGAATCTTACGAACCGAGAGAGTATCCGGCGCTGGCTCTGCTTTCAGATGAGTGGCTGCAGACGCGCCCGTTTTGGGGCTGTAAGGTTTTGGTGGCGACTCCGATTTTCAGGAACACATTGGTAGAATACCGTGCACTAATGGCCGGCGGTGCGAGCCTTTATGTGGGCTATTCCGTTGGAACGTCGGGGGCGGCCATGCCTTGCGACAAGAAAATCGTCGAATTCCTGAAAGAAAAAGATGTTCCCGTCGTTACCGATGAAGATATCAAGAGCGGTAAAGTTGCCGATGATTTCGACTTGATTTTGGATTGCGCCGGACAGTTTGCTTTTTGCCACCCGAAAAAGGGTTTTGTAGAACTCACCCGTAGCGGTGTGCAGTTTTATACGAATTCGGAGCATCCGGTATATGTTGCCGATAGCGGAATAGTCAAGCGCATCGAAACCGTGCTCGGTACGGGCGACGGTTACTTTCGCGGATTGGAATCGTTGGGCTATACCAAATTCGAAGGAAAATCGCTTGTGGTATTTGGTAGCGGCAAGGTGGGTTGCGGCATTGCCCTGCATGGCGTGCGTCGCGGCATGAACGTCTGCACCATCACCAATACCCGTAACGATGATTCCAACTCGAATTTCAGCAGCGTGCTGCTGAACAACGACGTCCGTATTGAAGATTACTTGGACGACGAAATAGTGGCGGATGTGATTGCCCACGCCGATTTTGTGGTGACCGCAACAGGCCGCAAGAATGCGCTGACCCAGTCTGCTGTTTCTGCAATTCTAGCCAATACCAAGGCTGTCGTGGCCAACATGGGTGTCGAAGACGAATTTGGCGAACTTGTTCCCCATACAAGAGTGCTGAACGGAAAGTCTCCCTTGAATTTCGTGCTGGACGAACCCACTCACCTCAAGTACATCGATACTAGCCTTGCTTTGCATGCGGCCTTGGGCGAACGCCTGCTGCAAGAATGTGCCGAAGCGGCTAGTCCTTTCAAGGGCGTGCAGAATCCGCCTAGTGAAATTGAGCAACGTTTGTTGATGACGACCATTCAGGACGGGGTTATTGGCCCTGAAATCTGCGACATGATGCGCTAGGCGCTGTGCCGAAGCGGGCGATAAGCCTGCATTCTATGTAAAAAGTGCAGCCTTTGTAAATAAATTCTTGCTTTTTTGACTTTTTTAAAGTATAATTGCAAAAGAATATAAACAAACGAGGTTGTATGAATATGAAGAAAACTTTTGCAATGGCTCTCGTGTCTGTAGCTTTTGCTATGGCGCAAGAACAGCCTGCCGCCGCTCCCGCTGAAACAGCAGCGCCTGCGGCTCAGCCCGCCGCCGTAGCGGCTCAAACCGCAGCCCCTGCCGAAGCGCAGCCTGCCGCTGAAGTTCAGCAACCTGCTCCGGAGGCCGCCTCCGCTGAAACTGCGGCACCCGTTGCTCAGCCTGCCGCCGAAGAAGCGCAGCCTGCTGAACAGCCGAAGCCCGCAGAACCTGCCGCAGCAGCCGAAGCGCCCGCCACTCCCGCCGCTACCGCGGCTCCTGTCGAAGTGGCTGCCGCTCCTGAAGCTGCACCGGAAGGTGTCGTCCGCAAGGGGCCGCCCAAGACGCCTTTTACCGTACTTCACGGCAATGCCTATAACCGTGTCGAAAACGAAGCCGCTGGCGACAACGTGAATACGCTGCTGAACAAAAGTTTGACCAAGATGGCCTTCAACAAGTTCTTCTACATTGAACCCTCTGGCGAAATGGGTGCATTCTCGCTGGGCGGCTTCTTTGGTGCAATGGATATTTCCGGTGAACTCGGTCGTGCTACGGCCGGTTACGCCACACCAGGCTTTGCTATCGAAGCTCGCGTAGGCTTAGGACAAATCAAGACTGAAACCAAGGGTGCCGACATCAAGGAAACAGTGGAAGGCGATGACTGGGGGCTTACGTTGTCCAAAACGCTCGGCGGCTATTCGTTGACCTTGGCCGGCGACTGGACTACATACGCCAAGGAAACGAATATTGATCCCAAGAGGGGCCCTGAAACGGAACAGCGCTACCGTGACCTGGATGCATCCTTGATTTTGACCAACGGCCCCTCTGCCCAGAAGCATTTCTGGGCTACTGGCGTGGCCTTTAGCCGTCACGAAGACGAAATGGAAGTCGACGGAACCCTGATTGGCGATTCCCTGACGTCGAACGTGACGATTGTCCCGGTGTTCAATTATGGCTCTCCGGTGCTTCGTACCAGCTACGCCAACCTCTATATGGGTGTTAACGTTGCTGTGCCGGTCACCATTTATGATAAGGCCGACATGCGCGACTCCGTTTCTGGCGAACTCAAGGAAGCTTCGCTCTTCACGGCAGGCTTGAGCCTCTCTCCCAACATTTTGGGCGAAGTCCTCCTGACCGAATCCGTGATGCTCTTTGGCGAAGCGAGCTACACCTGGGAAGCCTTCCGCTATATTGACAGCAAGACCCCTTATGACGAAGTTGAAGTCAAGAAGAGCGTCGCTGACAAGGTGGACGCCTCCCTGGGCTTCCGCTACCAGTATAAGGATTGGGCTGCCTGCGAATTTGCCTTTGGCGATTCCTTCTTCACCGACACCAAGTCCATCTTCAACGGTGAAGGTGTGTTCGTAAACTTCGGCGCCTTCATCTACTTCTAGCCGATGCTGTCATGCCGAACTCGATCCGGTATCAAGTCATGCCGGTCGCTCGCCTAGTCATGCCGAACTTGTTTCGGCATCAGCTTGCCTGATTGGAGCATTATTTTACAGAAGGGGCCCTGCCGTATGGCGGGGCTTTTTTCTATTTTTCAGCCCACTATGGCAAAAATTCTCTTTAAAAAACAAATGTCTTCCGCGGTCTACATGTTCCGCGTCGAGGCCCCGCTGATCGCTCAAGAGCGTAAGGCCGGCCAGTTTATCATCCTCCAGACGAACAAGGATAACGGCGAACGCGTGCCTCTCACCATCGCCGATGCCGACACGACTGAAGGCTCTATCACCCTGATTTTCCAGACGGTTGGCAAGACCACCACCGAACTTTCCAAGTTCGAAGTCGGTGACGATATTCCCGTGCTCGTGGGCCCGCTCGGCTCTCCGACCCACATCGAGAATTTTGGCCACGTGGTTTGCGTGTGCGGTGGCGTGGGTATCGCCCCGATGCACCCGATCGTTCAGGCCCTCAAGGCTGCAGGCAACAAGGTCACCATCATCATGGGTGCCCGTAACGAAAGCCTGTTCCTCATGAAGGACGAAATGACCGCTCTCGCCGACAACATCATCTTCATGACCGACGACGGTTCTTATGGCCGCAAGGGTCTCGTGACCGAACCGCTTAAGGAACTCTGCGAAGACACCAAGGGCAAGCCTGACATGGTGATCGCTATCGGTCCTCCGATCATGATGAAGTTCTGCGCCCTCACCACCAAGCCCTACGGCGTGAAGACCGTGGTGAGCCTCAACAGCATCATGGTGGACGGAACCGGCATGTGCGGTGGCTGCCGCGTGACTATCGGTGGCAAGACGAAGTTCGTCTGCGTCGATGGCCCGGAATTCGACGGTCACGAAGTCGACTGGAACAACATGCTCCAGCGTATGGGCGCTTTCAAGCCCCAGGAACAGGAATCTCTGCACCGCTTCGGTGCAAACGATGGCCACAAGTGCAACATTGACAAGATGGCTGACGCAAAGGCCAAGGAGAGCAAGTAATGTCTGAACATTTGACTCGTGAACAGTTGGACGCCGCCGCCAAGGTGGAACTTGAAAAGATTAACGCCCTCCCGAAGCCGCTCAAGCCGAAGGACAAGAATGCCATTCCGGCTCAGCCGATGCCGCAGCTCGAACCGAGCTACCGCGCTCGCGTGATGGAAGAAGTGGCCCAGGGTTATACCGAAGCCCAGGCCATTGTTGAAGCTAACCGCTGCCTCGCTTGTAAGAACCAGCCTTGCGTGGAAAGCTGCCCGGTGCACATCGACATCCCGGCCTTCATCGCCAAGATTGCTGAAGGTGACTTCAAGGCCGCTATCGCCAAGATTAAGGAAACCAGCTTGCTCCCGGCTATCTGCGGCCGCGTTTGCCCGCAGGAACGCCAGTGCCAGATGAACTGCACCATGGGCAAGATGCACAAGGACGTGAACCAGGCTGTGGCTATTGGCCGTCTGGAACGCTTTGCTGCCGACTATGAACGCAACAACGGTGGCGCCTCTGTGCCGGCCGTGAAGCCCGCTACCGGCAAGAAGGTGGCTGTGATCGGTTCCGGTCCTGCCGGCCTGGTTGTCGCTGCTGACGTTCGCCGCGAAGGCCACGACGTGACCATCTTCGAAGCTTTCCACAAGCTCGGTGGTGTGGTCCGCTATGGTATTCCTGAATTCCGTCTTCCGAAGAAGATCGTGGACAATGAAATTGAATCCCTTGCTGCCATGGGCGTGAAGTTTGAGACAAATTTTGTCATCGGCCGTACCCGTAAGCTCAAGGACCTCATTGAAAAGGATGGCTTCGATGCCGTGTTTGTCGGTACCGGTGCAGGCCTCCCGCTCTTCATGAACATCGAAGGTGAAAACCTGGTCGGTGTGTTCGCCGCTAACGAATACCTGACCCGCGCTAACCTCATGCGCGCCTACGACAAGGAACATGCCGATACTCCGATGTGGCCCGGTAAGAACGTGGTCGTTCTCGGTGGTGGTAACGTCGCTATGGACGCTGCCCGTATGGCTCTCCGTCTCGGTGCCGAAAAGGTCCGTATCATTTACCGCCGCAGCATGAACGAACTCCCGGCCCGTAAGGAAGAAGTTCTCCATGCTCAGGAAGAGGGTGTCGAATTCTGCGTTCTGCAGAACCCGGCCAAGATCCTTGGCGACGAAGCCGGCCACGTGCGCGGCATGCTCGTCGACAAGTACGAACTCGGCGAACCCGATGAAAAGGGCCGTCCGCGTCCGGTCAAGGTCGAAGGTGCAAGCTTCGAAATCGAATGCGACACCGTGCTCGTTGCTATCGGTAACGGTTCCAACCCGCTTATCAGCAACACCACGCCGGAACTCTCTGTCGACAAGAAGGGTCACATCCTTCTCGAAGATGCTGCTGCCAACAAGACCTTTATGGAAAAGGTCTACGCCGGTGGCGACATCGTGCTCGGCGCTGCAACTGTGATCCTCGCCATGGGCGAAGGTCGTCGTGCTGCTGCCGGCATCAACGAATTCCTGAAGAAGTAATCAATTACTTCGGCTGAAAACAACCCCGACTCTTTGCGAGCCGGGGTGTTTTTTATGGGTATTAAACCTCGCATCCAAGTTAAAAAATATAAATTGACAGATTTTCAACACTTTTCTAAACATATACTTGTTCGTTCAATGCATATATATGTAAATTACTATGTATAGATATTGTTTTGTGGTATAGTAATGATTTTGAATCACGAGTTTTTTGTGTTACGCGAAGAATCTTCAGCTGTTGAAGGGCTGGGGACGAGCGGGATTTGAGGTGACAATATGTGCCGCATCAAGTTTATGAACACCGAAATTGATAACCTGACAATGACGGAAACATTGTTGGCTATAGATGAATTGATTCAAAAAAACAAGAATGCTTATGTAGTTACGCCGAATGTCGATCACATTGTTAAGCTGGAAAAGAATGAAGATTTGAAAAATGCATATTCTGAAGCAGATTTGATATTGACTGACGGCAAACCCCTAGTTTGGGCTTCTAGGTTGTATCGTAATCCTATTAAGGAAAAAATTTCCGGGTCAGATCTTTTCCCGGAACTTTGCAAGCTTGCAGCAGAAAAGCATTATTCCATGTTCTTTTTGGGAGCCAAAGAGGGCGTTGCAGCAAGAGCTGCAGAAAATCTAAAAATCCAGTATCCTGGTTTGGATGTGGTTGGATGCTATGCTCCGCCTTGGGGTTTTGAGAATGATTCTGCAGAACTTGATAGAATTGAAAAAATGATCAAGGATGCAAATCCTCATATTTTGATTTTGGCTCTTGGATGTCCTAAACAGGAAATTTTTGCGCATCAGTTCCGTAACCGTTTTAATGTGCCGGTGTCCTTGTGTCTTGGGGCAACGCTTGATTTTTCGGCGGGCAATGTGAAACGTGCTCCACGCTGGATGGCAAATGTTGGCTTGGAATGGCTGTACAGATTGTGTCAAGAACCCAAGCGTATGTTCAAACGCTATGTACTTGAAGACTGGAAATTCGCTGGATTGTTGTTTAAATATTGGGGAGATGCCTCGTGAATATTGCGATCGTAGGAACTGGTTATGTTGGTCTTGTGAGTGGAACTTGCTTTGCAGAAATGGGTGTAGACGTCACATGTGTTGATGTGAACCAAGCAAAGATTGATTCTCTCCAAAAGGGCGAGATTCCTATTTATGAACCGGGCCTTGATGAAATGGTTCTCAGAAACCAGCGGGAGGGCCGCCTGCATTTCACGACAGATCTTGCCAGCGTCCTCGATAGTGTAGAAATGGTCTTTAGCGCTGTAGGTACGCCTCCGGATGAAGATGGTTCTGCAGACTTGCAGTATGTGTTGGCTGTGGCTCGTACATTTGGCCAGAATATCAAGAAATATACTGTTCTAGTCACTAAATCTACCGTTCCTGTGGGAACGGCGAAGAAGGTCAAGGCGGCTATTCAGGAAGAACTGGATAAGCGCGGTGTCAAGATTCCGTTTGACGTGGCAAGCAACCCGGAATTCTTGAAGGAAGGCTCAGCCATTACGGATTTCATGAAACCCGACCGTGTCGTGGTGGGTGTGGAAAGTGAACGGGCTAAGGAACTCATGACCCGCTTGTACCGCCCGATGATGCTCAACAACTTCCGTGTCATCTTTACCGACATTCCTAGTGCAGAAATGATCAAGTATGCAGCGAATAGCATGCTTGCAACTCGTATCAGCTTCATGAACGATATCGCGAATCTCTGCGAACTGGTTGGGGCCGATGTGAATATGGTCCGTCACGGTATTGGCAGCGATTCCCGAATCGGTAGCAAGTTCCTGTACCCCGGTTGCGGATACGGTGGAAGCTGCTTCCCCAAGGATGTGAAGGCTCTCATCAAGACCGCCGAAAAGAACGGCTACAAGATGGGCGTGCTCAAAGCCGTAGAAGAAGTGAACGAATTCCAGAAGACCGTTCTCTTCAAAAAGCTCTGTAAACATATGGGTGGTGAACAGAACCTGAGGGGCAAGACTATTGCCATGTGGGGGCTCGCCTTCAAACCTGAAACCGATGACATGCGCGAAGCAACCGCGTTGGTACTCATCGACTTGTTGACAAAGGCAGGAGCGACCGTTCGCGTCTATGATCCGGTTGCCATGAATGAATGTAAGCGCCGTGTAGGCGACATCGTCACTTATTGTAACGACATGTACGATGCGTTGCTCGATGCCGATGCACTTTTGCTCGTCACTGAATGGAAACTGTTCCGTATGCCGAGTTTCGGCGTGATGAAAAAGTCCATGAAGAACGCCCTTATCATCGATGGCCGTAATATTTACGATGCCAAGGAAGTCGGTGAATATGGGTTTGTTTATGATGCAATAGGATGTTTTCGTTGTTAAAAAGGTTACTCCGCCTTGAGTAGTGTATTGATATTGATGCCGCTCCTTTTTGCTGGAGGTTCCGAAAAGCAGGTCCGATTAATAGCGCAGGGGCTTGCCAAGAAGGGACTTCCTGTCACATTGTTGATAGAGAACGGTGTTGCTGAAGATTACAAGTCCTTTATTGACGAAAATAAAAATATTGATTTTGTCTTTTTGAAGGGAAAAATCAATAACGAAGAAGATAAAACAGTTCTAAAAAAAATCCTTGCTTTGGCTAGAATTTGGTGCTGGCTCTTGCGTCACTGTAGCAGGAAAACTTATTCCTGGGTGATGTTTACGAATTTGACCGGCTTGTTTTGCGTTCCTTTCGTGAAAATTAGGGGATCGAAAGTCCTGTTCAATGAGAGAAACGCGGGTGCCAAAATGTGTAACAGCAAGGTAAAACGCGTCCTGTTGAACCTGTGTACGAAAATTGTTGCCAATTCCCGAAATGCTTCTGCGATTCTTTCCGAAACTTTGCATAGGAACGTGGAATGTATTAATAATGGGGTCTCCGTTGACCGCTTGCCTGGCAATACAAAATCTTTAGGTTACATCTTAGTGCCTGCAAGAGTGACATCGATAAAGAATCAGATGGTTGTATTGAAGTCCATGCTTCACTTTGCTCCTGAGCAAAGGCCCAAGGTTGTATTTGCGGGCGTACAGAATGATTCCACTTACCAGAATCAATTGGATTCGTTTATTGATTCACATGGATTGCGTGAGTGTGTGGAATTTGTAGGCTATGCTTCTAATATAGCGCAGTATTATAGCGAAGCTGGAATCGTCATTTTGCCATCGTATGAAGAAGGAACTCCAAACGTATTGTTGGAGTCCTATGCAATGAAGGCTTTCTGCTTGGCATCAGACATCGTGATGAACCGTGATGTTTGCATGAATGACAAGATTCTTTTTTCTCCTGATGACGATGAATCCCTGAGTCAACGGATTACTTGGGCTTTTGGATTGTCCGATGAAGAAAAACAGGTGATTTTGGATAAGAACTTCGATTTTGTTATGAAAAATTATTCTATAGAAGTAATGCAAGATCGTTATTACGCTCTATTTTCGGCATAGTTGGATTGGCTGTATGAAGAATGTGATGATATTATCAAAGGCTTTAACCTTCGGAGGTGCTGAACGTGCTGCGGCCGCATTGGCTGGTTATATGGCGAAAGAGTGTAATTGCATTTTAGTCGTAATAGATGATGAAAATAAGACCTACGAGAGCGACGCTAAAATAATTACGCTTAAACAATCCGTTGTCAATAAAGGGCGCGGGCTGACCTTGCTAATGTGGTTTGTAAAGCTATTTTTTAAGGTCAGAAAAATTCGTCGTGAATATGAAATTGACGAATGCATTAGTTTCTTGACGGAACCGGATTTAATCAATATTTTAACCGGCTCGAAAAAATCCAAGTCAACGATATCTGTGAGAAATTTGAGATCTGCAGTGGTAAAAGGCAAAATCAAGAGGCTGCGAGATAAATGGCTGTTTAAAAAAGCTAATCGAATTGTAGCCACGTCTAAAATGGTTAAAGACGATTTGATTAAAGTATTTGGTGCTGATGAATCAAAAATTGAAATTGTCTATAATATTTGCGATCAAAAGCGTATTCTAAATGCCGCACAAGAAGATTGCCTTACGGATGAAGAAAAAAAGTTTTTTGGAACAGGAGATGTTGTTATTACCACGGGTCGATTGACAGGTCAGAAAGGACATTGGCATTTGATTCGTGCGTTCTCCGCTGTCGTAAAAGAGCATCCGAATGCGAAATTGGCAATTCTTGGACAAGGCGAATTGAATGATTATTTGCAGAAACTTATAGATGACTATTCATTGACCGATTCCGTTCGTATTTTGGGATTCAAGAAAAATCCCTATGCATATTTGAATAAAGCGAAAATTTTTGCGTTCAGTTCCTTCTTTGAAGGTTGCCCGAATGCTATTTTGGAGGCTTATGCGGTTGGACTTCCCGTTGTGACGACAGATGGCGTAGGGATACGTGAAATTGTTGCTCCCGAAACCCACTATGCGAAAAAAACTGATTGTTTGGAGCACTGCAGTTATGGCGTGTTGACTCCAGTCTGTGATGGCGAAAAATATGATGCGGGTAAACCTTTGACTCAAGCCGAAGTAGAAATGAAAAAGGGTATTTCGCTGCTTTTGGAAGACAGAGAGTGCCTTGAACATTACAAGCAGGCTTCGGAAGAAAGAATAGGTTTCTTTACAAAAAAATCGATTTTAGGAATGTGGATCCGATAGCGGAATGATGGCTGTAAAATGATTTTGTTGACAGATTTATTTATTGTTGCTGTGTGCTGCATGATTCTCTTGGATTTTAAGAGAGGCTTTTTTGTTGTAGTATTGGCAAAGCTGTTTACTCCGGTTTATGTACGGTTCGTGCTTGGCCCAGTAAGTGTTGATGTTTTTGACCTATGGACTGTCGTCATGATTATGTCTCTGGTAGTGCATAGGGTGAAATTATCTTCTGTAAAGAGATATCCTTTTCTTAAATGTTTCTTGCTCTATAGTGGCGTGTTAATCGTGTTGGCGCTCTTTGCTACTAGAATGCCGTTGGGTTCGCAGTTGTATTACATCATCAAACAAAACTTGTTCCAAGAGATGTTGATTTGTTATTTTGCCTATTTGGTTTTTATCGAAAAACAGTCTGCGGGCCGATTCGTCAATTATATGGTGATTGTTTGCATCATTTGCGGCTTTTATGGAATACTAGTTTACCTGATGCAAAAGAATGTGTATATAGATTCCCTGTCTAGGGCTTTTGTTGGTGAGAAAAATATTTATGCGGATTTTCTCAATGACGCTAGAATGGGGTTGAAGGGGCGCTCAAGTGGAACCTTGCCACACCCTCTGTCTTGGGCGCAATATTGGTGTGTTATAGTCAGTTTTGTATATCTTATCAAGGACCATCTTAAGAAAAATCTCTATTATATTCTTTTGTTCCTTGGATTGACAAATATCGTTCTTTCGGGATCGAGAGCGGCCTTGTTAAGCTTGTGCCCCCTGCTTTATTTGTATTATCGGCGGGCGGATTTGTCTAAAAAAGTTATTTGTTTGATGGCTTTATTGGTTGCCGTGGTGGCAATTCTTGGTTATTCCAATAAGGGTGAATCTTTATTGAATATTGCCCGATCCTTGATTGTAGATACCTCGGGCAGAGCGGCAACAGGCAGTTCTTCTACCATGAGACTTTCTCAATTTGAAAATATGATGAACATATTGAAAGGCAAGGATTTTCTGTTTGGTTACGGTTCAGGATTCCTAGCGTCTGAATCAAATTTGAGAGAATCTTTGACCTTGGAAATGCGAGGTTTTGAATCTGTGATTTTCCAGAAAGTGTTCGACTCGGGGATTTTTGGTTGCATAGCGTTTTTTGTCTTTTTTAAACGGTTGTTTGATACGTTAAAGATTCAGTGTACTTCTCAGGGATTTTCGCTGGCAATGTTTTTCTTGTCCTATTTAATTGCGGTTTTGCTAACCGGTGTACAAGGTGGTTCTTTTTCGTTCTTCCTGGTGTTTAGTTTTGCCTGTGTGTTTTTTTTGCAAAAGAAAGAAGAAAAAAATACTGAGAGAAAAAACGCAAAAATCGGGTAGGGAATATGAGAAAACTTCGGGTTCTACATTTGATATGGTCAATGGGTGCTGGAGGTGCTCAGCAGATTGTCTTGAACTACCTGCGTGATTTCCAAAATGATCCTGATATCGACTTGAAATTGTGTGTTTACACTGGCAAGACGAAATCTAAATACGATCAAGAAATTGAGGAAAATCACTACAATGTACAGTATTTAAACTTCCCAAAGACATGCGTCAAAATTCCTTATTTGAAAAGATATTTTCAAATTCCTGTTTCTAAAAAGAATTGGCGAAAGGCTATTGAGGATAATCGTCCCGATATTGTGCATGTGCATATCTCTGCGCTGCTTTCAATCACGTTGGATGCTGTAGTAGATTTGAATGTGCCGGTTCGATTTGATACATTGCATAGTGATCCTAGGCGCTATAGGGGCAGAGAATTGCGCTATATAAAGAGAGCTTTTAGTAAAGAAGGCTTCGTTCCCTTATGTGTAACAAAGGAACAAGTTTCTTTGGCGCAAGGCCATTATGGAAATTTTGACTATGAATTAATCCCTAATGGTGTCGATGTTGAAGCGCTAAGAAGGGAGATTGTAAGTAAAGAATCTGCACGCAGAAAACATGGTTTGTCTTCTGAGGATTTTGTTGTCCTTGCCGTGGGAAGAATCAATCCGATCAAGAATTTCTCTTTGCTCATAGATGCATTTGCTTTGTTGTTGAAAAAGAATCCTCGGGGCTTGCTGGTTTTTGCTGGTAGTTGCGTTCCTCGTGAAAAGGCAAAACTGGTCCGTAAGATTGAATCTTATGGGATTGCTGACAGGGTGCAGTTTTTAGGGTCGTTGTCGAATGTCGTCCCTCTGTATTGTGCCGCAGATGTACTTGCAGTCACGTCTATTTCTGAATCTTTCTCCTTGGTTACTCTGGAAGCTCAAATCTGCGGAACACGCTGCGTGATTTCCAACGGAGTTCCTTCTGAAGTTATTGTGTCGAATGCCGTCAGAAAGATGGATGCGCAAGATAGCGCTGAGACCTGGGCTGAAGCGTTGCTGGACACGGCGTATAAAGGGGAAAAAGTTTCTGATATAGAAGAGTTTGATGTTCATGCTGTTAGCAGAAAACTGAAGAATGTGTATTTGAAGAAGTGGAATGAATACATGGAGAGGGCGAATGCAAATCAATAGCCGTAAAGATTTGAAATATTTTTTGGAAAGAGACCGCATTGCCTTAAAAAGGAAAAAATCCTTTTTTAAAGATGATATTTGGAAATTTGAAATTTTGCTCAGAAAGGCGGAGTATTATTGTAACTGCATGCCGGGCCCTTTGAAAAAAATAGGTTCTCTGTACAAGAAACGCTTATATGCCTTAGGCAGAAAGTGCGGTGGGTTCTCGATACCGGTGAATGCGTTTGGACCCGGTTTGTCCATTGCTCATTATGGAACCATAGTGGTGAATGAAACTACAAAAGTGGGCTGTAATTGTAGAATACACGAAGGCGTTACCATTGGCGCTACGGGACGTTCGGGGCAAGCCGCTCACATCGGTGACAACTGCTTTATTGCTACGGGTGCAAAGATTATCGGTGCCGTAGAACTGGGCGATGATGTTGCTATAGGGGCAAATGCCGTTGTAACAAAATCTTTTGCTGAAAACCACATAACTCTTGCAGGTGTTCCCGCCAAAAAAATCAGTGATCATGGATCTCATGATTTTTTAGCGGAGGGATTATTCAATGAATGATTTTAGCAGAAAGGTTATTGTTTTTGGTGGAAATCATCATAATCCTCTGGGCGTAATCAGAGCCTTGGGAAGAAAGAAATTAGATGTTTTTTTCTTGACGTCTGTAAAAAACTCTTTTGTCGCACATAGTAAATACGTTACAGAAACAATCTTTCTGGAAAAAGATGAAGACGCTCCTCAAGTTTTGTTGAACCGTTTTTCTTCAGAACTTGTTAAACCCGTTATCGTCTGCTGTGGAGACGGATTTGCCGCTATTATCATGAATAGCCGCGAAATGCTAAAGAAAGCCTTTATTATGCCTTATGCAAAGGTGTATCAAAAAGGCAATATCTTTGATAAAGGCTTTCAGGCTGCCGTTGCGAAAGAATGTGGTATAGAAATGCCGCAAAGTCAGGTGCTTGAATTATCCGAAGCAAAAGAACTTTTGAAAAACTGGAATTCATTTCCCAGTATTGTAAAGCCTTTGGATAGCCTTATGGCTTTCGGTGGGAAAGATGATATACGTATTGTCGAAAATTCAGAGGAACTGAATGCCGCGTTAGAAAAAACACACTCTATCAAAATCCAGATACAGCAGTATATAAAAAAGAAAATGGAATTTCAGTTGATCGGCTGCTCTTTGGATGAAGGGCGAATCGTGATTATCCCTGGATTTACGCATATTTTGCGTCAACCGCCTAATACCAATACAGGTTTTTTGAAATACAGCAGCTGCGAAAAACTTAATTATGATTTGAGAAAAATTAAGGATTTTATGCGGAGAGTCGGTTATTCGGGCCTTTTTTCCGCAGAATTTCTGCGAGAAGAAAAAGGAGATTACTTCATGGAAGTTAATTTCCGTAATGATGGTAATGCGTATGTTGTGACCCAGGCAGGAGTAAATTTGCCTTATTTATGGGTGTATTATTGTTGCGAAGGTAAATTACCACCTAATGAACCTGAGACGATAAAGAGAGAAACTTTTTTTATGCCGGATTTGCAGGATATTCGCAATGTGATGCATGGCGATCTTTCTTTGATTACTTTTATTCGAGATTGGTTTAAAACCAAAGCGCATGCGGTTTATGATTTGAAGGATTTAAAGCCTTTCTTACATCAACTCTTCCTTCACTAGGAATAGAAAATATGAGCGAAAAGTATTTTGTCATTACCATTGACACGGAAGGTGATAACCAATGGAATCTTTCTAAGAGTCCTTCAACGGAGAATGCGAAATTTCTACCGCGCTTTCAGGAACTAAGCGAAAAGTACGCATTCTTTCCCGTATGGCTGACAAATTATGAAATGGCGTGTGATTCGTTTTTCGTTGAGTATATGCAAGATCGCCTAAAGGCAAGAACCTGCGAAATAGGAATGCATTTGCATGCTTGGCATAACCCTCCGGAACACCATTTGGAGAAGAAGACGAATCAGCGTTCCTATCTGATTGAGTATCCTGAAGAAGTAATGGATCAAAAGATCGGCTATTTGACGAATCTTTTGGAGGATACTTTTCAGATAAAGATGGTTTCTCATCGGAGTGGCCGCTGGACGACTAATGACGTTTATTTTAAACTTTTAAAGAAATATGGTTATAAAGTGGACTGCTCCGTAACACCGCTTGTCAATTGGGAAGCGTGTTTGGGAGAGTCTGGCGTTCCTGGGTCTGACTATTCTTGTTGTCCGTCAAAGCCTTACTTAATATATGATGGTCTATGGGAAGTTCCTGTGACTATAAAGTATTTACATGATTTCTGCATAGACAGAATCCATTCCGTAAAGGGCTTTGCCAAAGAGATCAAATGGGCTTTGAAAGGCCGAAATGAGTGGATCCGCCCGGATGCATCTTGCTCTTTCTTGAAGATGAAAAAAGTTTTGGATGCGTCCCGTGATAATGAATATGTTATGTTTATGCTTCATTCTTCAGAGATGATGCCTGGTGGAAGCCCTTCGTTTCCAAACGAAAGATGTATTGAAAAATTGTTTGGTTGTATAGAGCGCCTTTTTGATTATGCGAAGGGGCTTGGGTATAAAGGTATTACTTTGGCAGAATACCAAAAATTGCTAAAATAAATGATGTATGGCTGAAGTAGCGAACAAAAGCATTGTTAAGAGTCTTTTTTGGACTTATGGAGAAAAACTCAGTACGCAGTTTGTATCCATTCTTGTGACCATTATTCTAGCTCGTCTTTTGTCTCCTGATGACTACGGTGTCATTTCCATAGTCATGGTGTTCATTCTTTTTTGCGACATTTTTGTGACGGGTGGATTTGGTCAAGCTCTAGTGCAAAAGAAAGATGCAGATGACTTGGATTTTAATTCAATGTTCATATGCAGCTGTGTAATGTCGTTGTTGCTGTATGGCGTGATTTTCTTTGGTGCCCCTTTTATAGCTGATTTTTATGAACGTCCCGTAATTGTTCCTGTATTGCGTGTTCTAGGATTGCGACTGATTGTATCTAGTTTCAATACGATTCAGCAAGCCAAAATCCAAAAGTCGATGACCTTCAAAAAATCTTTTTTTGCTACAGCGGTGGCTACGTTGTTGTCGGCTGTTGTTGGCGTGATTTTGGCTTATTGTGGCTTTGGCGTATGGGCCTTGGTGGGGCAGTATTTGGTTTCCATTTTTGCGGTGACGATTGCTCTTGCTCGAATTTGTGATTGGTCTCCGCGGCTTCAGTTTTCATGGACTCGCTCCAAACTTCTGATTAACTTTGGCTGGAAGGTCCTGTTGACAACGATTTGCTTTACCTTGGTGAACGACTTTAGAAGCCTTGTTGTTGGAAAAAAGTTTGGCCCAGGTGATTTAGCTTTCTATGATCAAGGGCAGAAATTTCCGAATTTAATTGTAACGAATATCAATGCTTCCATAGGAAGAGTGCTGTTTCCTGCCTTTTCTAATCGGCAGGATGATTTGGCGTATGTAAAACAGTTGTGCAGGAAGGGGATTAACTTGTCGACGTTCCTGTTAGCGCCACTTCTTATTGGGTTGATTGCTGTTGCAGATACATTCGTTGAAGTGATTCTTACGGAAAAATGGATCCCTTGCGTATTCTATATGCGTATGTTGACCTTGATGTTTTTGGTAAGACCTTTCACGACGACATGCCATCAAGCTATTATGGCGTTAGGGCGAAGTGACATTACTTTAAAGATTATGGTTGTAATTAATGTGATCGCCTTGATTTTACTTTGTATTGCTCTGTTTGTGTTTAATAGCGTGCCGATGGTGGCCGTAGGAAGTGTCTTATCTGAATTAGTTAGTGTAATTCTATTTATGTTTTATATAAAAAAGTTTGTTGGATATACATACACGGAGCAGGTTCGTGATGTCTTGCCCAGTTTAGTGTTGTCTGCAATTATGGGTAGTGCAATATTTGGCTTGTCGTTTTTGGTGGCGGATAAAATGATGCTGTTTATTGTCCAGCTTGGAATAGGCGTGCTGGTTTATGTCGTTGGTAGTACAGTCTTTAAAATGAGCGGGGTTGTCTTTATTCTCGGCAAAATGAGCCGGAAAATGCCTCGGGTATGGTTCGTCGACAAACTTTTGGCATATTTGAATATAGCAAGGTGACTTGTTGATGTGGATAAGTATTTATAAAAAGGGGAAAAAATGAATATTCAACGTGTTGTGAAAAAAATGAAAAAAGAAAGCAGTTCAATTATCGCATTTTGCCTATTGATGGCGATAATTCTTCCGTTGCCGCTGTTGAATATAGACAAGTCATTTTTTGGACAAATGTTTCACGATATTTGTGTGGCGACAAGAGAGTTTGTAGGCTTTTCTACTGTATTCTGCCTTTTAGTGATTTTATTCTTTGTTTTTTCAAAGTACGGGAGTGTCAAAATTGGTGGCCAATACGCTAAACCGGAGTACAGCAATGTATCTTGGGTATCCTGTCTTATAATGGCCGGCTTGGGAATAGGGATCGTATTCTATTGTGAGGAACCTCTATTCCACATGAATAGTAATCCGTATTTTGGGAATGTGGCTGGAAGTGCGGAAGAAGTCGCGTATTCTCTTACTTTGTTTGATTGGACTTTGAATGCTTGGAGTATGTATGGAGTACTTGGTGTTATCATTGCGTATTTCCATTACAATAAAGGTCGCGAACTGAAACTTAGTGCTGCGTTCCCAGGCAGAACAAACCGTTGGTTAAAGAAAATCGTTGATATAGTCATGGCTTTAGGCATTGTTGCTGGTTTGACAACTTCCTTGGGCCTGGGTGTTGCTCAGTTGAAAGGTGGCGTGGAATATGTTTTTGATTACGATATCAGTCCTTATCTGTTGATGGCTGTAATTGGTTTGGTTGCTGTATGGTCTGTTAATTCGGGCTTAAAGAGGGGCGTGAAGTGGCTTTCAAATGTTACAAGTGTCTTAATTGTTGTTATGCTAATTGTTGTTGTTGTTCTTGGTTATCATTCATTTGATTTGAAATCCTCCTTTACAGGGTACACTTTGAGGGGTGTGAAAAATTTTGCTCAAAATTTTGTTAGTTACAATAAGTTTTGGGAAGAATTTTCTGATGAATGGGCTGCCAGTTGGGCGGTTTTCTATCAACTTTGGTTTGCGGCTTGGGCTGCATTTGTTGCCGTTTTCCTTGCAAAAATTTCCAAGGGACGCACAATCCGTGAAACAATGATTGCCATTGTTCTTTTGCCTACAGTGCTAACCGCTATTTGGTATGGTGTTTTTGGCAATGTAGGTTTAGTTGTCAAAGATGAACTTTTTGCTCTAATGCAACAAAATCTTCCCCATTCATTATTTTATCTTCTCAAACAGTTGGCGGGAGAGTCCGGATCTGTTGTTTTGTCCGTCGCGGTGATGCTTACCATATGCTGTATTTTTGTCACTTCTTCTGATTCCAGTTCTTATGTTGTGGCGACGCTATTGTCAAAGGATAAGGAAGTTCGTGCGCTTAATAAGATTGTTTGGGGATGTGTCCAATGTGGATGCGCCATGCTTCTGTATTATTGTGGCGGATTGTCTCTAATTCAGTCTGCATCAGTTGTTCTTGGACTAGCCGTTCTTGTTATTATATTGCTTGGTAGTGTGTATTTTATCTATGTTTTGGTTCGGGAAGATCGAAGCAAGTCTGCAAAGATGCCGTTCTCTAATTTGTGTATCGTTTTTGGCTCGGATCATTATAATCCTCTGGGAATAGTACGTTCTTTGGGGGAAATCGGCGTGTCTCCGGTTGTTGTTTTGGTTGGTGAAAACCCTGTTGCGATCCCTGCTAGCAAGTATCCTCAAAAAATCCATTATGTGAAAAGTAATGAGGAAGGTTTGGCCTTGATAAAAAGCGAATACGGTCGTAGAAAAGAAAAATGTTTCATTCTGACGGGCAGTGATGATACTACGGCATTGCTGAATGAACATTATGATGAATTGAAGGATGACTTCTATTTCTACAATTGTGGTGAACAAGGACGCTTGAATCATTTTATGCAGAAAGAAGTTCTGAACCAATTGGCAGAAGACTGTGGGGTGAATGTTGCTCGACGTGAAGTTGTAAAAAGGGGAGAGTTGCCCAAAAATCTTCGATATCCCATAATTACTAAGGCTGTTAATTCCTTATCTACAAGCTGGAAAAATACCATGCATATTTGCCACAATGCGGAGGAACTGCTTGGCGCCTATAAAGATATAGAAGATGAAGATGTTTTGCTTCAGGAATATATTATCAAGAAAAATGAATTGTGTATTGACGCTGTGGCTTGCAATGAAGGTAAAGATGTCTTTATTCCCATAAATTCCTTCTACCACAGATTATTTGATAAAAGCTATGGCTATTACTACTATTTTACACAATTTGACAACAAAGATCTTACGGAAAAAATTAGCTTGATGCTTCAGAAAGCCAAATTTACGGGCATTTTTTCGGTGGAATTTCTTGTAGATGAAAATGACCAATTGTATTTTTTGGAGATTAACTTCCGCAATTCAACGTGGAGTCATGCTTCCACAGCAGCGGGCTATAATCTAGTTCATTCTTGGATAGATGCGACCTTGAATGGGCGCATCAATCGTGAAAGTGTAAACATTACTAAGTTGCCTTTTAATTGTCTTGTTGAAATTAATGAGTATAGGGCGAATGTTAAGACAAAAAAAATTTCCAAGCTTCAGTTTATGAAGGATATTAGAAACAGTGATTATTTGACTTATTGGAATAGAGAAGATAATGGCCCCTTCTGGGCTATTGTGAAAAATATTTTGGCAAAGAAGCTCCCTTCAAGAAGAAACTCCTAATTTTGAAATACGAACGAGATATCAATTTCAGTCAAATAAAAAATATGATGAGAAAAACATCTACATGGATACTGGTGTTTCCGTTTGTTCTGATATTATTGATTGCGACTACATTTGCAAATTCGTCAAACGTAGCTTCTGCTCCGGCGTCTGAGTTTTCGATTAGAAAAGGAATCAATATCAGCGAATGGATGGAACGAGAAAATTCTCCATATGAACATTTAGATAGTCGTCCCTTAAAATCCCGCCCAGCCCGCATAACTATTGGGAAAAACTGATTTCTACCCTGTGAAAATATTGCAAGGTTTTCTAAAATATGAC
>NZ_FRBF01000021.1 GCF_900142545.1 Fibrobacter sp. UWT2
AGTGTCAGGCCGTCAACGCGTGCAACGCGTTGCTAGTATCCTAGGGCTATGCCCGTATATGAAGAACCGCCGGCTATGCCGGCGGGTCACTTTTTTTGTGCGGAAATTTTTAGTCCTTAATGCAGCGGACGGAGATGCCTTCATCCTTCATGATAGAACCGCCGCCAAAGCCGAACATGCTCGTCACGGTCCAGATACCGACATTGCGGGGGCCGCCAACAATATCACGATGGTCTTCGTCCGCTGTCCAGAAAAGAGCCTCTTCGCCAAGGCTTTTATAACCGGAGAAGGATTTTCTACCAGCAGGCAGCATCGCGAATCCGAAGTCATCGGTTGCCGGGTAATACGATTCGTTAGGCCACATTCCCTTGGCACGAACGACCGCGCCTTCATCGTTACTCTGATCTATGGCATAATTCTGTACGAAGTCATAGAAGTCGCTCCATTCGGCCTCCGACGGCATGTGGAATCCTTCGGGACAGTTGCCGCGCTGCACTCCGGTCAAGTTCGCATACTCAGTCTGATAGGACTTATCGATTCCCATTGCAGCTGTCCAGCTATAAAGACGACCATACTTGTCGCAGTTTTCTGCATTGTCGTCGTAGCACCAGCTGTCATCTTTGATGCTGCAGGAAAAGTAGTTCAAGTTCTCCGCCATCCAGACTTGAGTTCCGACGGTTGTAATCTTATAGATTTTTCCGTCGCGACTATCGCAGATGGTACCATTTGCAAGTGTGGCAGGACACTCTGTTTTCACGGCTTCACTGCAGGCCGTAGAATCGCCGTTGTCGGCAGATGTGGAATCGTCGCAGGCTGAAAATGCCACAGCGCACGACATGATTGCGATTTTGTAGAGTCTTTTCATATTTTCCTCACAGAGTGTGTTCAAGGGAATAATAGAAAAAGATGCCCCACATGGGAGCATCTTTTGAAAATCTAGTAGAGATCCTTCGTTACTTCAATTCAACCATTTCAGACTTGCCGTCGATGGTTACTTTGTACTTGCCGGGGTAGCCGCGGAACTTCACGACACCGTTTTCGTCGGCCTTGAACGTTCCGTTGGTGGTCCATACCTTGTGCCACAAGTCGTAAATGAGCTTGGCGGCGGGCTTTTCGCGACCGTCGGCAGCGATGATGCCGCCGTTTTTAACCCAGTGGCGGTTATCCCAGAAGCCCCACAGCACAATGCCTTCCACAGCCGGGTGGCTGAAGGCGATGCGCAGGAACATCTCGTAGCGGCGGGCCTGTTCGTCTTCGCCAAAGTACATGCCCTTCTGCCAGTCGCCAAAGTCAAGTTCGGTCACCTTGATGGGGAGGCCCAAAGAGCCGAGCCTGTCGAGGCGCGCCTTGATGAAGGCCGGGTTCAGCTGACGGTCGCCAAAATGGCATTGCACGCCGATTCCGTGTACAGGCACCTTGCGGTCAAGCATTCCTTTGACGATGTCGTAGAGGCGGTCGGTTTCGCCGGCGACAACGACGTTGTATTCGTTGATGAAGAGTCGCGCGTCGGGGTCTGCCTTATGGGCCCAAATGTGGGCGCTATCCAGCAAATCCCAGCCGCACTTGTTGAACACGAAGGGTTCGTGGAAGACTTCGTTCCATACGTCGTATTCCTTGATGCGGCCCTTGTATTCTGTCATGTCGCGGGTAATGCGTGCCTTGAGCTTTTCGCCGATATCCTTGCAACTGCCCTTGAAACTGAAATGCTTGTCGTAGCCGTAACCCTGGATACCCCACATGAGGGCGTGTGCGCGGAATCCCCAGTTGTAGTCCTTCACGTAGTCGAGGTACTGCTTGAATTCGTCGCGGCGGATTTTGCCCTTCTTGGGTTCGTATTCCGGCCACTTGAACTGGTTTTCGGGAACGCCGTACCAGAAGTACTTATTGGCGGTCTTGCGGTACCAGGTTTCGACGCTGTCCTTGCTGGGGTAAAGGGCGAGTGCTGTGCCGAAGGGGAATGCGTGGCGCATGAGTTCTACCTTCACCTGGGCGCCGGGAGCCGCCTTCACGGTCAATTCCTTTTTGCGCAGGCTGTCGATGCGTGCGGCGGAATTGTTGTACCAGCTCATGTCATCCATGCCTTCGACTTTTTCGACGGCAACATCGTCCATCTGGAGCCAACCCTTGGCAAGTCCCACATGGAAGGTGATGTTATTGACGCCGTAGCCCTTTTGGTCGGCAAGGAAGATCATGGAATATTCCTTCCAGTCCTTGGTCAGCATGAACGAGGCGCTTTCTTTTTGGCGCCAGTCCGGAGCGCCACCTTGAACAATTGCGTTGATGGGTACGTTACCCTTGGCCTTAAAAGTGAGCTTGTAGTAGGCGGAGTCGGCGAGCCACTTAGGCGGCTGCAACTGGAGTCCCCATGAGGGGTTCGGAAGTTCGGTCACCGTGAGCTTTACGCCTTCGCTGCCGTTTACGCCCAGGCCTTCGACACCAATCTTGCTTTCGTACTTGGCGGGGCCATCGGGGTTGTTCCAAACATACCAACCGCCGTCACCATAAGACAAGTCGCCGTTGGTGAGGAGCGGTGCTGCCAGGGTGGCAGAAGCGCCGAGGGCGCACACGGACAAGAATTTTTTGAGCATATTCATCCCTTTTTTTAACATCCAAAATAGAAAATATCCTCTTTTTTCAGGGGGTGTTAGCGGAAAAGCGGTGATTTCGTATACGGCTGTATCAAGTGTTTTTGACGCTCAAAAGCCTTATTTGTCATTGTGCGCCCAGTAAGGGCGATGCCCCTAATAAGGGATTATTGCGTATTTTTCTACCTTTTCTTCTATGAGGAAGATCGTAACAAAAGTTCTGTTCACTTTGGCGATGGCCGCATCTTTTTACGGCTGTGGCGATGATGATTCCAGCAGCGGCAGGATTGTTGCGATTATAGAAGAGCCTAAGATTGACCGCTGCTATGATACTTATGGCGTAGATGCTGATTCCGGATGGTCTGAAAGTATTTCTGCCGGCAGCTATCTTGAAAAAACGGTATGCGACGAATTGTCAGAACGCATGAGCTATATGCTCTCCTTTTACGCAAGGTGCGTGTCGGCAGATTTCAATCAATCAAAAAAACGCTTTGATATAGAGGTCCTCACCGAACGAGGCTATAGTCATCTTTGGGCAGATGTCGATGGCTGTAAGTACAAATTGGGTGTAGAAGACAATTACCAGTTTAATGGATTTGTTGCCAATGCTCCCGAAAAAACTTTTGACGAATGCTATTGTAAAACGGAAGACAGTGTTGCGTATTATCGCAATGTGGATTTAAACGCCCCCGAAGAAAGTTCGAGTTCCTCGGTACAGTCCAGTTCTTCGTCGCAGTCTGCACAATCGTCCAGTTCGTCTAACGGAAATGCCGTTGATGCAAAAAGTTCCTCTTCTAGTGAAACGAAATCAAGCAGCAGTGAAATGGCCCTTGTAACCGATGAATTCGTGGAAATCGGAAACCAGGAATGGATGACCAGGAATCTGGATATTGCTGTAGAAGGAAGTCGTTGCTATGACGATGATCCTGCCAATTGCGAAAAGTATGGCCGAATCTATACTTGGGCGCAGGCTATGGCAATCGACACTAAGTACGATCGCGAAGAACTCGGGTTCCTGATTACGCCGTATCGTGGAATTTGCCCCGAAGGTTCACACTTGCCGACGGATGATGAATGGACGGAACTTAACGAATATATCGAAGAACATCCTGAATACAAGGCGTATTTTACGAACCAGATTGGCGGTGCGTATGACTGGAAGGCTTTCTATCGGGACGAAGATGTAGAAACGGTTTTCTGGACCGCTACGGAGTACGATGTGACGGGAACGGCTTTCGGGTTTGAATTCGCATGGATTTGGGCGTATCGCAAGGACGGCTCTATCGCAAGGAGTAACCCGCACAAGTATATGGGCGCATATGTTCGTTGCGTCAAGGGCGATGGACTTGTGTTGGTTATGTCTTCTTCCAGCGATGCATCTTCATCTAGTGTCGAATCTTCTTCTAGCGAAGACGTTGTAGACGATTCGTGGAAGGACTACGAATATCCCGACTTGGGACGCATAGAGATTGGTGACCAGGTATGGACCACCAAGAATTTGGAAGTTCCTATGAAGAATAGCCGCTGCTACGCAGATGAAGAAGAGAACTGCGAAAAATATGGCAGACTGTATACTTGGGCGACGGCGATGGCGGTGAGTACGAAGTATGACCGCGAACAGTTGGGCGAAATTGAGTTGCCGTATCGTGGAATTTGCCCGGAAGGAACGCATATTCCGAGTCAAGATGAATGGCTTACCCTTTATAATTATGCTTTGAGGAACCCCGATGCAATCGCTAACTTTACAAATCAGCTTGGGGGTGAATACGAATATTACGGCAAGTATATCAAGATTGGAGAACAAGCGCTTTTCTGGAGTACGACGGAATACGATGTGACCGGTACGTCGCACAAATTTGAATATGCGTACCTTTGGGCCTACCGTAAGGATTCGTCCATAGGTATGGATAATGCACACAAATATACCGCAGCCTATATTCGCTGCATTTACAACAACTAGCTTGAGGTTTTTATGAGCGTTACGATGCAAGAAGTAATGAAACAGTCCGGCGTGGCATTCGGTACTAGCGGTGCCCGCGGCCTGGTGACGGCGATGACGGATCGCGTGTGCTATGTGTATGCGCGCTCGTTCATCAAGTACTGCGAGGCTAGCTACAAGTGCGATCACACGATTGCGATTGCAGGTGACTTGCGTCCGAGTACCGAACGCATCTTGAAGGCCTTGGTGAAGGCTGGCGAAGATTCTTCTTGGAAGGTGATTTACTGTGGCCGTATTCCGAGCCCGGCAATCGCATTGTACGGTATCGATAAGGCTCTCCCGACCATCATGGTGACGGGTAGCCACATTCCGGCCGACCGTAACGGTATCAAGTTCAACCACCCGCAGGGCGAAATCACCAAGAAAGACGAACAGGGAATTGTTTCGCAGTCGGTGGATTTCGACGAAGCGATTTTTGATGCGAAGGGTATGCTCAAGAACGCCCCCGCGCTCCCGGCTGTCGAAGCGGAAGCCGAAGAAAATTACGTGAAGCGTTATCCGGCTTTCTTTGGCACCAAGGCTCTTTCGGGCTTGACCATTGGCGTGTACCAGCATTCCGCCGTGGGCCGCGATATTGTGGTGAAGGTGCTCGAAAGCTTGGGCGCAACAGTCAAGCCTTTCGCCCGCAGCGAAACCTTTATTCCGGTGGATACCGAAGCAATCCGTAAGGAAGACGAAGACTTGGCCCGCGAATTTGCGCACAAGGATTTCGTAGATGCAATCTTCAGTACCGATGGCGATAGCGACCGCCCGCTTTTGGCAGACGATGTAGGCATGTGGCTGCGTGGCGACGTGCTGGGCATCTTGGCTGCCCAGGCGCTTGGTATCAAGCGCATTGCAACTCCGGTGAGTTGCAACACGTCGCTTGAAAAATCCGGCAGCTTCGAAAAGATTTGCCGCACGCGCATCGGAAGCCCTTATGTGATTGCCGGCATGGAAAGCCTCGTTGATGCAAATGACAAGAGCGTCTCTGTCGCAGGCTACGAAGCAAACGGTGGATTCTTGCTGCAAACAAACCTCACGCGTTCTTTCGAAGACGGCGCGACCCGCACGCTTCCGGCTTTGCCGACCCGCGATGCATTGCTCCCGATGATTGCCGTGATGGTCATGGTCCGCGAACAGAAAATGTGCGTGGTCGACTTGCTCAAGAAACTTCCGAAACGCTTTACGCTCAGCGACCGCCTCAAGGAATTCCCGACCGAAGTGTCGAAGGCAAAGCTCGCCGAAATCCGCGAAAAGAAACTCGGTGCCAAATTGTTCGGCTCGCTTACCGCAAAGCCTTCCAAGTTCAAGCCTAAAGATGGCCCGGCTCCCAAGCCGTTCCACGGCGAAGTCGTTTCGATTGATGAAACTGACGGTTACCGCATGGAATTTGATTCCGGCGATATCGTGCACTTGCGTCCGAGCGGTAACGCTCCGGAATTCCGCTGCTATGTGGAAACCGAAGCCAAGGACCGCTCCGCCGAGCTACTCGCTGGCTGCATGAAGATCATGGAATCCTGGCGTAAATAGACGAAAGAACGCTGCTGCGCAGCTACAGACGAAAGACGAGAGGTTGTATCGCCGTTAGTGCGCGAGATGCAACTTTCTTAAGATTTTGCCAAGGAGTTCGTTGAGAATATCCTTGGCATCTTTGCTTCCGAGGTAACGCTGGATAATCAGCGTGAGCGTGAACAGCAAAATACCGGCGGCGCAGGCGTATACAACGAGCACGACGAAGTTTGCTTCGCGCACGAATGCGCCCGAGACGCGGTCGAGTCCGACTGCGGCTGCAATCATGATACCGAAGGCCACGAGGGCGCGCACCATGTTCAATAGGGCGTCCTTCATGCCGTCGGTGCCGTTCTTTTTAGCCCACATCAAGATCATCGAAAGCACCTGGAGCAATGCACCGGTGGCGCCGATAATCGGCACGCTCTTGATGCCGAGTCCCACTTCGGGGGCGCCTAGCAGAATGTAGGCGGGAATGGTTGCTGCAAAGATTCCGGTATTCAAAAGCGTCGGCACCCACATGCGTTCGCAGGCGTAGAAGCTACGCACAAGCACTGCCTGCAAGCAAAGGCCGAGGCTCACCGGCAAATACCAGCGCAGAATTTCAGAAATCGCTTCGGTGGTTTCACGCTGGAAGGCGCCGCGTTCAAACAAGATTCGCACCGCCGGAAAACTCAAAGCCCATACGGCAACTACGGCCGGAATCAAGATGCAGAACATGCGCGAAAGGCTCTTCCAAATCTTGCGATTCAGCTGACCGAAATCGCCTTCTTTAACGAGGCGAGCCATGTCAGGGTAGCTCGTCACACTCACCGAGAATCCAAAGACTGCTACCAGCGTGTACATCACGCGGTAAGCGTAGTTCAAACTCGAAATGCCGCTGGTGCCGAAGTTTGCGCCAAAGCTTCTGATAATAAATTCAAGGCCGAACATAGAACCCACACCAAGCGACATCGGGAGCATCATCTTGAAGTAGCGAACGATATCGGGGTGGGTCGGCTGCACCAAGAGTTCATAATGCACCCCGCCACGCCGGGCGCCAAAAATCTGCAAGGCAAAGAAGCCGATGAAGGCGCCTACCGGCACGCCCCAGGCGAATCCTTCAAGGCCGTATTCCGTGCCGGTGAACTTTTCGAGCGCAAGTCCCAAAGCGCCGCCGCCCACAATCGCCACGTTGTAAATCAGGCCCGTCAGCGACGGAATCAAGAACTGCTTGCGGGTATGCTGCACGGCAACCAAAATGCTTCCGACAAAAATGAAAACCTGTCCCGGCAAAATAATGCGGCCATAGTAAGCGGCGCGCTCGATTAGTTCCGGCGTGGCTCCCTCGACCGTCAGGAGCTGCAAAAGTTCCTTCATCCAAATAAACGCGGGTACCACTAAAATCAAGAGAGCAATTCCGAAAGTATTCAGGACATTGCTAAAGAACTTCCAACCGCCACGTTCGTCACCAGCCACCTTGTAACCCGTAAAAATCGGGATAAAGATAATCGAGAGGAACCCGGTACTCACCACGTGATTCAAGATGTCCGGAATCATGAACGCAAGGTCAAGCGCATTCTTTTCGAGCGATACGCCCGCGGCATGTGCCAACAGCATTTCGCGGAAAATTCCGAGCACGCGGCTCAAAAGCATCGATACGGCAACGATAATAGCGGCTTTGTTCATAGGTTAGTACGAAGTAGACAGTAGGAAGTTGGAAGTGACCTGTGGAATGGAATTTCTCGTTCCTCATCGCTAAAAGGTAGTAATAAGCAAAGGGGGCGCTTTCTCTTTCGTCTATTTTATTTATCTATATTTAGGGACATGAAGAAGATTATTACGGCCCTTTTCTCTCTGGCAGCAATCTCGTTTGCCGCAAACGTTCAAGTCCTCGCCCCTCAGGGTGCTGAATTTTCGCCCGATGCCCCGAGCATGGTCCAGTCCATTGTCCGCGCCTCCGTGAGCGGAACCGGTAACACCCCGGTGGACAACTCCGCAGATATCCAGCTGCGTACCAACGTCATGACCATGGGATCTTCTTTCGTGGTTGTCTGCGAACAGGTTAAAGATGGCTCTATCGTCGGTAGCGGCAAGCAGAAGGCCGGCTCCATCGATGACTTGGACGTGGCCATTGAAGGTGCTGTCAAGAGTGCACTTGCAAACGTTGCAGACGACAATGCCGCTCCTGCTGATGACAACTACGCCTCTACGGCACCCCGCTCGGAACCCGAAGTGGTTGTGCTTGTGCCTGCCGACCGTAACGATGGCGATCCGAACGACAATTTTGCCCATAAGCGTCCGACCCGTAATTACGTGAGCTACGGTCTGGGTGCTGCCATTTGGCACAACTACAAGTTCAAGGATCCCGGCTGCGACAAGTCTCATGCTCCTGACGCCTGCCATGAACTTTATGATACCGACAAGTCTTGGGAACAGGCCTTTGTGTTCCATTACGCTCGTATTTTCGAAGTGATTCCGCAGGCTGCCATTACCATCGTGAACAACATGAACATGTCTTTTGGCGATGCATGGCAGTGGCACGAAACCTTCTTGCTGGGCGGCCGTTTCTTCCCCAGTACCGGGACCATCACCCCGTTCCTGGGAGCTGGCTTTGGTCTTGGTCTTCAGGTGGACGACCATTACAGCGATGACTCTGAAGGCTTTGCCCTGGGTCTTGCCGGTGGTGCAGAACTGGGTGTCATTTTCTTCCGCAATTCGGCAACTCAGTTGGAATTGGGCATTGCATGGGATGCTTTGTGGGATGGATTTGACAGCTTTGACCGTCGCTTTGGTGCCGGCAGCTTCTATATCGCTATCAACTATTAATTGCTAGTCGATCGCTAAATATTTTTGGCCATTAGAGATTCTCTAATGGCCTTTTTTTGTGAAAGGGATTGACGAACTAGCCGTAAATAAAGCCCAGCATCACCGCTGCGACGACTAGCAGGACAATCTGTTTGACAATTTGGATTTCGTTCGAATTCATGTCCATAAAATACAATTATCGGGGGTGCAAAAAAAGCCATGTAAGCAATGTGTAATGTTACACTTGTAAACAGTGTGACGTAGATTACAGGACAATTTCCCTAGAAAAGGTTTTTGGGGGTGCTTTTGTGGGTAAAATTAGAGTATATTTCTGATTGAGAGGGAGCGATGAAGATAAGAAGGACTTTAATTGCTCAAGTGTTAAGTATCATGCTGTGGCTGTCGGTCACGGTATGTTTTGCGCAGAACCCGAACCTTCATATCTATTTGGCCTTTGGTCAGTCTAACATGTCCGGAGTCGCTTCTATTACAAAAGACGACTTCATTCACAATCCCCGTTTTCTGGTTTTGCGGTCTGTAGATATGGGTTCTCAAAAGATGGGCAAGTTCTATATGGCGGCGCCTCCCTTGGGAAATTCCGGAGCCGGAATCGGGCCCCTCGATTTCTTTGGTCGTGCGATGGTTGATTCCTTGCCGGACAGTATTAGGGTGGCCGTAGTAAACGTTTCTATTGGTGGGCAAAGCATAGACTTGTTCGACAAGGACCGCTATCAGGAATACCTCAAGAGAACGCTTAAGGAAGGGGATTCCTGGTGGGAACCGTACTTGAAGGAATATGGCGGAAACCTGTATCAGCGAATCGTGGATTTGGGAAAAATCGCAAAGCGCAAAGGTGTCATCAAGGGAATCCTATTCCACCAGGGCGAAGCCGACGCCTATCGGGAAGACTGGTCGGCCCGAGTCAAGAAGGTGTACCACGATCTCATGACAGATTTGAACCTCGATTCTACGAAGGTCCCCTTTCTTATGGGCGAATTCGTGACATCGGATGTTGGCGGCCAAATGGGTTGGCGAAACCCTGTGGTGACCAAAGCTGCAGCGAAGATCCCGAATGCACATGTGATTTCGGCTAGAGGCTGCCCCGGTTTGAACGAAGATGGTATCTATCTGCACTTTACGCGCGAAGGCTACGAGATGCTGGGAAAACGCTATGCAGACACGATGCTTAAATTGCTGGACAAGAGCAATGAACCCCGCAAAGGATTGTCCTTCAACGAGTACATTTCCATGCAACAGACCGGCAGGCATTTTTCCATTCTGGGGGCGCCTGCTAATGCGCGAATCAAGCTGTTCGACTTGCAAGGGAACATGCTCGGCGTATTAAACAAAAAGGGCGGGGAACTCCCGCCCGCCGTATGCGGTCGCACCATAGCCGTGGTGGAATCCAACCGACGTATATTAGCTCGCTTCGTTTTTAATGCGGATTAAAAAATCCCCCGGCTATCGCCGAGGGAAATTTTTGCAGAAGTATCGCGCTCATACCTCAGAGCGGAGCGACCTCATACCTATTAGTAACGGTAGTGGTCAGCTTTGTACGGGCCTTCAACGGGCACGCCGATGTAGTCGGCCTGGGCCTTGGTGAGGGTCGTCAGGTGGACGCCGAGCTTTTCGAGGTGGAGGCGTGCAACCTTTTCGTCGAGGATCTTCGGCAAGGTGTACACGACACCGCTTTCGTACTTGATACCAGCGACAGTCTGCTTGCCCTGAGCGTTGAGCCAGAGGTCAATCTGAGCGATGGTCTGGTTCGTGAAGCTTGCACTCATCACGAAGCTCGGGTGACCAGTAGCGCAGCCGAGGTTCAGCAAGCGGCCTTCAGCGAGGATAAGGATGCTGTGACCGTCGGCGAAAATCCATTCGTCGTACTGCGGCTTGATTTCGTTGCGCTTGATGCCCGGAATCTTCTTGAGGCCGGCCATGTCGATTTCGTTGTCGAAGTGACCGATGTTACCCACGATAGCGCGGTTCTTCATCTTTTCCATCTGGGCGGCGCTGATGATGCCAGTGTTACCAGTGGTGGTTACGAAGATGTCGGCGTAGCTAACGACTTCGTCGAGCGTCTTGACTTCGTAGCCTTCCATGGCAGCCTGCAGAGCGCAAATCGGGTCGATTTCGGTGATGATTACGCGTGCGCCCTGACCACGCAGGGACTGGGCACAGCCCTTACCCACGTCGCCGTAGCCGCAAACGACTGCGATCTTACCAGCCATCATCACGTCGGTGGCGCGGTTGATGCCGTCGATCAAGGAGTGGCGGCAGCCGTAGAGGTTGTCGAACTTGGACTTGGTCACGGAATCGTTCACGTTGATTGCCGGGAACTTCAAGCGGCCAGCCTGGGCCATCTGGTAAAGGCGATGCACGCCGGTAGTCGTTTCTTCGGAAACACCCTTCAAAGCTTCGCGAGCGCGGGTCCACTGCTTCGGATCCTTCTCGAAAATCTTACGGCAGGTGGCGAGGAATACGCCCCATTCTTCGCTGTCGGTGGCCGGGTTGAATTCAGGCACCTTGCCGGCATCTTCGAATTCGGCACCGCAGGTCACGAGCATGGTAGCGTCGCCACCGTCGTCCACGATCAGGTCCGGGGTCTTGCCGTCGGGCCACACGAGGGCGCGGGCGGTGTTTTCCCAGTAGTCTTCCAAGGATTCACCCTTCCAGGCGAACACAGGCACGCCCTGCGGATTTTCCACAGTGCCCTTCTTGCCTACCACCACGGCGGCGGCAGCGTTGTCCTGCGTACTGAAGATGTTGCAGCTCACCCAGCGCACGTCGGCACCGAGGTCCACGAGCGTTTCGATGAGGATAGCGGTCTGCACGGTCATGTGGAGGCTACCCATAATACGGGCGCCAGCGAGCGGCTTCTTGCCTACATATTCCTTGCGGAGAGCCATCAGGCCCGGCATTTCAGTTTCGGCCAAGTCGAGTTCCTTGCGGCCTTCGATCGCAAGGTTAATGTCCTTAATTTTGTATTCCATATTAATATATCCTTTTCAAAAATTCTTATTTATGCATAAATATAGTTATATGCATAAAAAGCGTCAAGTGGGGACAAATAAAAAGACCCAGGAATCCCCGGGTCTTTTAAAATGAACGCTTTTGGAACGTTTTCGGGATTTATGCGATCGTCAGGATATCGCAGAAACCCGTGACTTCAAAGATTTCCTTGATGGCAGAACTTGCGTTCTTTACGACCATGGAGCCCTGCTTGTTCATGACTTTCTGGGCGGCAAGGAAAATACGGAGGCCGGCAGAAGAAATGTATTCCACGTTCTTCAGGTCGATGACGAGGGACTTGACCCCGTCCAGCTTGCCCTGGATTTCGGAGTCCAGTTGCGGGGCGGTCAAGGTGTCAATACGTCCTGTAATAGCGATGGTCAGGGCGTCTCCGTTAAGGGTCTTGTTGATTTGCATAGTTAACCTCTCTCTTTAATTTAATTTTTTATAAAGTCTTGGTGATTGCCAGTTCGTTCTTGTCGCCGTTTCTACGGTAACATACGCTATCCATGGTCTTTTTCACGATAAAGATTCCAAGTCCGCCGATTTCACGTTCTTCGGCAGGGAGCGAAATGTCGGGGTCGGCCTGCTTAATGGGATCGTAGGGCTTCCCGTTGTCAATGAAGGTGAGCCTTGCCGAAAGCGTTGCCTTGCGGATTTCCACAATCAAGGTCACTTCCGTTGCGCCCGAGAACTTCACGATGTTGCTGTAGATTTCGTCAATCGCGATGTTGATCTGCATCTGGGACTTCATGGAGCCTTCCATCGGGGCGAGGATTCCTTCCACAAAGGCCGTCAGGATGTCCTGGTTTTCGGGAATGACATCCACTATTTTTTCATAACGCTCCCAGGCGTCTTGCATTTGCATTTTCTTTGCTCCATCCATTGGTGTCAAGATATCTTCGACAAACGATTTGAGTTCGCCCTTGTTGCTGCCCATAACGTCAATTGTCTTTTCGTAGCGTTCCCATACGGGTTCATCGCTTCCGTTGTATTTGACGGCGAGCATGGTGATGTCGTCAAACTGCGGAACGTCTTGTACAAAGTTGTCGATTTCTTTCTTGACCAAGGAACAGGTGTTGGCAGGGCTCAATTCGCCACCCTTCCTTATGACTTCAATGAGTCTGTCGTTGTTGAACAGCTCGTTGTTGCTGTCGGTAGCTTCGGTGACGCCGTCGGTGTAAAGGAACAGCGTGTCGCCAGCTCCCAGGTCGTAGCTTTGCTGCTTGTAAACCGTATTTTCCATGGCGGCCATAACTATGCTCGACTTGCTCGGGATAAATTCGGTAGAGCCGTCTTTGTGTCTTACCACGGGCGGGTTGTGACCTGCCGAGGCAAAGTCGATATGGCCCGTGCGCAGGTCGATAATGCCTGCCCACACGGTTACGAACATATTCAGGCGGTTGCGCTTGGCAAGAGCGTAGTTGGTCTTGTTGAACGCTTCGCTGATAGACTTCAGGTTCTTGGTCATGGTGCGCAAGATAATGCGGGCAACCATCATGAATAGGGCCGCTGCAACGCCCTTGCCGGACACGTCGCCGATCACTACACACAAATGATCATTGTCAATCTTGAAGAAGTCGTAGAAGTCGCCACCCACTTCCTTGGCGGGCAGCAGGAACGGTGCGAGTTCGTGGCGGTCATCGTCAGAATTTTCGTCGCGTTCTTCGCCGGGCAGCATCGAAAGCTGAATGTTTCGGGCAAGGTCCAGTTCGCGTTCGATACGCTTCATGTCCTTCTGCTTTTCAATGTTGTCTTTGATTTCGGTGAGCATGTTCGAGAACGCCCACGCGAATTCGGCCACTTCGTCATGACCCGTGATTTTCGGAATCGCCACGTCGAAGTTTCCGCGCCCGAGCTTGCGGGCCGCAATGGTCAAGTCCTTGAGCGGCTTTGCCACGCGGAACGAAATCAGCAAGATAATTACGAGTATTACGCCGTATCCGCCGAGAGCCATCATCAAGAACAGCCTGCGCATGGCGCTCTGGTCTTCCAGGTATTTCTGAATGGGCCACACGACCATGAATGTCCAGTTGGTCGAATTGATGGTGGTGTAGTAAATGGCCGATTCTTCGCCGTCGGCAACCGTACCGATAAACAGCCCGCTGTTGTCGCGGCCTTTGCGGTCAAAATTGGTTAAGCTGTTGCCTCGTTTTTCTTTGACAATAATGTCGCGGTTTCTTTTGCCTTGGGCAAGTTCCTTGGGGTACGCCACAGCCAAGTTCTTGGCGGTGGTAATCAGGGCGTACCCTGAGTTCGAAATAGGAATCGATCCGATTTCGTCTTTAAGGAACTCGATAGACATGTCTATTGCAAGTACGCCGACCAGTACGTCTTCGCCATTCTTGTCTTTCTTGAAAAGGGGAATGGTGTACACAGCAATCGGCTCCGGGACAAATTCACCGATGAACGGTTCCTGCCAGCGGGCGGTCTTGCCGTCTCTGGTGCTGGCGTACCATTCCTTGTCTTGGTAATTGGCGCCGGTCACGAGCTTGGTATCGGTGTGATTGAAGCGGGCGAGCCTCATGTATTCACCCTTCGGTGTTTCAGGGCCCATGCCCGGTTCGTAGGCGACTACCACGGCGACCACTTGGGGCACCAGGTTGCGGGCGTTAAAGAGCGACTGCATCAAAAAGTCGTCCATGTCGCTTTTGGTCATGGGGTGATCGGTCAGTTTGTGCGACAAGTCCTCGCCAATGAGCTTGCTTGCGTTAAAGAGCTTGTCGATGTAGTTCACGTTGGCGCGGCTTGTTTCTTCGCCGTTCTCGACGGTCATCTTGTTTAGCATGTTCTGAGTCTTGTAACTCATGATGCCAAAAATCAAGCCGAACACGACTGTAATAGCCGCGAGAATCATCAAGGACTGCTTAAAGGCAAGTCCTCGGAAATTAAATCCCATATATTCCTCTCTTCTTATTGTTTAAAATATATGTAATTTTCTGTCTTTTTTGCCTTTTTTTCTACAAAATTCGCCTTATTTCATTTTTTGGAATCCGAAATGGGGTTACGGACTTATTATATTTATGTTCCCTAGACTTTACGCTGTGGAAATGCGGTACTTTCCGTAAGAGAAGCACGTGGGTTCGGAAGCGTCCATACTTTTGGAATGCTTCTTAGGGACGTCCAACAAGTTTTGCTTACTTTTAGGAGCTTTAATGGCAAATAAGTGCAAGCGCGGAATTTTGATTAGTAAGACCCCTTACGAAAAACGTATCGCCATCATGGAAGACGGCGAACTCGTTGAACTTGTCGTCGAGGGTGTTTCTTCTAACCGAGTTCTGGGCAATATTTATAAGGGCGTGGTCCAGAAGGTGCTTCCGGCACTCAAGGCTGCGTTCATTGATATTGGCCTTGAAAAGGCAGGCTTTTTGCATCAAGAAGACGCCATGGACAGAAACGAACTTCTCCGTCGCGAATATGGTGATGACGATGATGAAGACGGTTCTTCCAAGGAAGTCTCTATTGATGAAATCCTGCAAGAAGGCCAGGAAATCATGGTTCAGGTGGTCAAGGAACCGATTAGCACCAAGGGTGCTCGTCTGACCACTCACCTGAGCTTTGCAGGTCGTTTCCTCGTGTGCATGCCGGGCACCAACTTCATTGGTGTCTCCAAGCGTGAACGCGACCCGGCCAAGCGCCGCGAATTCAAGAAGGTGGTCCGCCGCCTCAAGGGTCGCGACGTGGGCTATATCGTTCGTACCAACGGTCTGAACGAATCCGAATTCGAAATCAACAAGCAGATGCGTGAACTCGAAAGCAAGTGGGAACAGACGAAGTACAACTTCGAAAACCAGCCTGCCGAAACCTGCATCTACGAAGAATCCGATTCTATTGAACAGACTGTGCGCGAATACTTCAGCGATAACACCGACTACGTGTATATCGACAACCGCGACGAATACTTCGCCCTGCGTGAATACCTCAAGGTGCTCTCGCCGGACAAGCTCGACAAGGTGAAGCTCTGGAGCAGCAACGAAAGCCTGTTCGAATACTTCAAGATCGAAAACGACTACGCACGTTCCCTGCAGCGTCAGGTATCGCTTCCGCGTGGTGGTAACCTCGTCATCGAACAGACCGAAGCTCTCGTCTCTATTGACGTGAACACCGGACCGAAGGTGCACGGCAAGGACCAGGGCAAGATCATCCTCGAAACCAACATCGACGCCTGCTACGAGATTGCAAAGCAGCTGCGTCTGCGCGACGTGGGTGGCCTTATCATTATCGACTTTATCGATATGGAATCCGAAGAAGACAACGAAAAGGTCTACCAGGAATTCCGCAAGGCAATCCGCCGCGACAAGGCCCCGATCAGCCCCGCTCCCATCAGCCAGTTTGGCCTTATGGAAGTCACCCGTAAGCGCGTCCGCGTGAACCTGATGACTGAAAAGACCGAACGCTGCCCGGTGTGCGACGGCGATGGCCGCATTGCAACGCTCGAATCCACGCTCGGCATGATCGATCGCTGGATGGCACGCGCCAAGGCCAAGGGCAAGCTCCGCGAAGTCACTCTCGTGGTAAGCGCCCAGGTGATCGACGTGCTCTGCAAGGACCACAACCGCATGTTCAACTACTTGGAATACAAGCATGGCATGAGCATCAGCCTGGTCGAAGACGAACACGCCCATATCAACCAGTTCTGGTTCTACGACAAGAACAACGAAGACATTACCGACCTCTACAAGTTCGTGTAACCTTCTTGTCATACAATTAACGGGACCGCTCCGACGGAGCGGCCCTTGTTTTTATATAAATGATTTTTATATTGCAGAAAAAGGAGGAAATGATGTTTAAGTGGATGTTCTTCACTATTGCCGCATTTGCGGCTTTGGCCAACGCATATACCATCACATACAACTATACAGGTGCCGAAGGCGGTTCTTGCACGTCGGATGGCGTTAAAGATTCTGTCACGGTCAAGTGCAGCGCCCCTAGCGGATACACTTGGGCGAGCGCCTCGTTGAAGGGTACAGGGTCGTCTATTTTGTCCTGCGTTCCTGATAGTTGCGTGGCCAATATCCAGGGTGATGCGACCATCAATATCGGGTTCGAAAAACAAGAGGACGTCCGCAGAATTTCTTGGTTCGAAACAGGATACGGAAACCAGTATATCTCTCACGGCTATGCCGCCGTAACGGATATGGAAAAGACCAAGTTCCTGCTTGCAGCTGCCGTTGGCGATTCCGTTAAAATGACGCCTATACCGGCAGAACGCTACCATTGGATCAAGTGGTATGACCGCAGTGGTTCTGAAAGAACTGAAATTAAAACAGAAGACAGCGTGTACGTCTTTGAAATGCCCGACATGAACCTTTTGTTGGAAGTCATGTTTGACTACAACTGTTATCGTGTTATTGCAGATATGAATGGCGGTCCCGGAAGATACCTTGAAAGAAGCTGTTCCTCTTTTGCGGACTGTTACCTTTGGCAAGATTCTACGCATTGGGATGGCCACATTTTCCAAGGCTGGATGTTGGAAAAAGATGCCAAGGATACTTTCTATATTCCGTTCGCCCGGTTTAGCGAACCGCTTTCTGTAGTTCAATTCGACAGCGTCGTGATGTATGCAAAATGGTTTGATGTAACGATTCCTCAAAAGGTTAACGGTTGCTACCAGATTGGCAATGCAAACGAACTTTACGGCTTTGCATACCTTGTTAGCGGAAAGGACGGATTCGAAAAGGAACAGGATGCCTGCGGTGAACTTACGGCAGACATTGTCGTGAACAAGAGTGTGTTGACTTCTGCCGATTCTCTCCGCAAAGACACCGATCATTTGCTGTACTGGGTGCCGATAGGAACCTTGCAAAATCCCTTCATGGGAAAATTCAACGGCAAGGGCCACACGATTAGCGGGCTCTATCTCAATAATTCTTCTGGAAATGATATCGGCTTGTTTGGCGTGGTGCAAAGTACAGATAAAAAGGTTGTTTCTATTGACAGCGTGGGTGTCGTAGATTCCTATTTCGAAGGCAAGAACCATGTAGGTGGCCTTGTAGGAGGAGTTGTCGAAAAGACGGGCTTGTCCATCGCTCACTCTTATACGGACATGACCATTGTCGGACACGAATTTGGAGGCCTTGTCGGTGTGGGTGGTGATACCTTGACTATTACCATCGATCATTCCCATCATTCCGGAAGAATGTATCCCAATGCCTCGAGTAGAGCCTATATGGGAGGCTTCATGGCGGATGTGGGTCGCGTGTCCTCTGTATTCATAACCAATTCCTTTAACGATGGAATTATGGATGTCGCAGACAAGGACTGGGTTACTGTTGGCGGCTTTATTGCTCATTCGGGAAACATGGGTGATTATTTGGACAATAATGCTCTTGATACTTTGATTATAGACAAGAGCTACAATGCGGCGAAGATGACGGCATCCAAAAATGAGCAATATTATTCTGGAGGAAGAGACATTGGTGGCTTTGTCGGTTTCCTCGCCGCTAATTATGCGGTCATTTCGAATTCGTACAATTCGGGAGAAATTTCTGCAGAGATAGGCGATCATTGTGGCGATTATTCTGCAGGCTTTGTTCCTGATTTTTGGGGAACATTGAATATAACCGGTTCTTACAACGATGCTCCGATTACGGGGGATAAAGCGTCTGGTCTTGTCGGTGCGGGCGCTACCGTCAATATATCGACCTCTCATAATGATGGGCTTATTCGTGGCTCTTGTGGCGCTAGCGGAATGATCGGCGATATTGGTCAAGCCACAATAGTCAATTCGTACAATGTCGGAGATGTCGGAGAAAACAAATATCATAACAACGTGTCCAATGAAATTGTACCGGGATCTGGCTTTGGTCCTACAACAGCTAATGTCGTCATCACGAATTCCTATACGACAAGCGATCTGGCTTTGAATTCGTGCCAGTTGACATCTTCGACAATGATCAATGTCTTCTACATCGAACAAATGCCTTGCACGCGAGATGATACCAGAAAGAATACCGCCGAAGAATTCGCTAACGGTACCGTTGCCTGGGAGCTGTACAATTACAGCGCCGAAGGTGTAGACGGCCACGTGTGGGGACAGAAAGTAGGAACGGATCCTTATCCGCTCCTGAACGGCGCTGGTGTCGAAGGTTATGATGGCGGGCGCACCGCTGTCAAGCCCAGCGTCAATTCAAACGTCAATGCGTTTACGGTAGCCACTTTCGGGAACACGGTCAAGATTGCAGGTGCCGCCGTCGGCGCAAGATTCCTTGTGCTTGATATTCAGGGCCGAATCATTTCAGTCGCAGGATTTGCAGGTCCTAGAATCAGAACATCCGACTTCGAAATAAGCTTGCCGAACAAAGGCCGTTACCTGATTACCATCGGCGGAATCACAAGAACCGTTTCCGTAAAGTAAAAACAGTTTGAGAAAGAAAAGGCGCCTCGTTTAACGAGGCGCTTCTTGTATATAGTTTCGTTAGAGCTGAATGGTCTTGTCGTGAGCAAAAAGCGACCCGGTGTTAACGGGTCGCGATTGCGAGAGTGAGCGCTCTGGGTACGTACTTGTACGATTGGGCGCGAACGGTCTAATTAGCCTGTACGGCGGTCAAAGCAATCGTGTAAACGATGTCTTCCACAAGGGCGCCGCGGCTAAGGTCGTTCACCGGCTTAGCCAAGCCCTGCAACATCGGGCCAATAGCGATGGTGCCATGGGCGCTGCGCTGCACGGCCTTGTAGCCGATGTTACCGGCAGAAAGGCTCGGGAACACGAACACGGTAGCCTTGCCGGCGACGGTGCTGCCCGGGGCCTTCAGGGAACCGACGCTCGGCACGGTCGCGGCGTCGTACTGCAGTGGACCATCGACGAGCATTTCGGGGCGTGCTTCCTTCACAATCTTGGTTGCTTCGCGAACCAGGTCTGCATCCGGGCCCTTGCCGCTGTTCATGGTGCTGTAGCTGAGGAGTGCGACACGGCTCGGGAGGCCGAAGGCCTTAGCGGTGTCGTCGCACTGCTGGGCAATGCCGGCGAGTTCTTCGGCGGTCGGGTTCAGGTTAATGGCGCAGTCGCCGTAAATGTAGGTCTTGTCCGGCATGCACATGAAGAACACGGAGCTCACGGACTTCACGCCCGGAGCGCACTTGATCACCTGCAAGGCAGGGCGCAAGGTGTCGGCGGTAGAGTGGATGGCGCCAGAAACAAGGCCGTCCACTTCGCCCATCTTGAGCATCATGGTGCCGAGCATTACATTGTCGGCAAGAGCGGCGCGGGCCTGGTCTTCAGTCATGCCCTTGGACTTGCGGAGTTCCACGAGAGTCGGCACGTACTTTTCAGCGAGTTCTGCAGACGGTTCGATAATTTCAATGTCAGCCGGGAGAGCAACGCCCTGTTCCTTGGCAACGGCGAAGATTTCGTCCTTCTTGCCGATGAGCACGGGCACGGCGATCTTGCGGTCAATCACGAGCTTTGCGGCCTGCACGGTACGCGGTTCAGAACCTTCAGGGAGCACAATGCGCTTCTTGGCCTTGGAAGCCTTGAGGAGAAGGCCTGCGCGGAACATGGCCTGGCTGGTCTTGCGTTCGGCGGGTTCGGCGGCAAGGTCTGCAGCGAGGCACTTGCAGCAAGCGAGCAGGCGCTTGGGGCAGAACAAGTCGGCGTCTTCACCGTCAGAATAAATCTTGGCGTCGAGGGCGGTAGCCAAAGAATCATTGTACTTCTGGGCCATCACGTCGCTCATGCCCTGTGCACCTTCGACCACCACGGCGTCTACGGAATCAAAGTCCTGCGAAAGAAAGTCGGCCGCGATCTTTTCCATAAGCACGGCGGAATTGTGGGCCTTCAGTTCCTTGACGGCGTCGGCACCGTTCACGCAGGGCTTGTAGGCGGCAGCAATTAGGCCGGCACCTGCGACTGCATCCATGACTTCCTTGACTTTGGCTTCCATATTGGCGGAGGCGACCAAATACACTCGATTCATAAAAAACTCCTGTTGATTTGTAAATTCCTCCTAAAAATTAGGATTTTGATACCCTGCAGGCCTTACTTTTTGTATTTAATTAGTGGATTTTATCGAAATTCTCTCCAAAGACCCCATAAAATCCGCAAAAAGACCACCTGGTAAAGGTTTATTTTCAGATAGGTATTGTAAAATAACCTATTTTTATGCTGGTTGTGTCTTGTGTGTGGGACATTCATGGAGAGAACGGATGAAGTGCAAAAACTTTTTCCGGGGTTTAGCATTGTGCTTGACCCTTTTAGTTGTTAACACATTTGCGCAGGACTGTGTAGCCATAGCCCATGTTGTATACGATGGCAACAACCTTTTCTACGCAGACAATGAAGCCAATTTCAAGTACAAGCAACTGAGCAAAGACGACGACGGTACGTTTAAAGTCTGCTTCACTCAGGAACGTCTTGAAGGTTCCGACCGTCAAGGTCGAGAAGACGTGCGCCAGCTGCGCTTCGGTTCTTTCTGCGCCGAGGGCAAGGATACCTGCGCCTCTTACTTGAACGAAGGCCACGAACCCTTCCTCGCGGAACTGTTCCCGGAATATAAGAACGGCGTCGATAGCCAGCAGGTCTTTGAGGTCTGGATCCAGATTAATGCTGACGGTACGCTGACGACTACCGATGAAAAACCTGTTATTGTAGAACCGGCCAAGAAGACGATCCGTTTCCTTGCTCCCTGGAGCAACACGGGCGTGGTCATTATGTTGAACGGCAAGGCCGACTACACGACTCCGGTGGGAAGTCCCTACTGCGGCTGGTTCGAATACCGCGCCGTACTGACCCCCAAAGATGCCTACGTGTCGTTTAAGCAGACTATCGGCGATTTGCATATCGGTGCCGAAGGCGCCTCCAAGGAAGAAATTCCCGTGGAGCAGGAAATCAAGCTGGACTCCTTGCTTCAAGCTTCTGACACCGTCTGGATTGTGGGCTCCAAGTATAGCGAACCGGAACTCTATACGGAATTTCCCGGTGAACTGGGCGATTGCCCCATCAAGAAACTCCCGGTCATGATGTTTGACTGGCTGCATGGCGATGGTAGCGACGAAGAAAATACCATTGCACAAGCCAACACTACCAGCCAGGACTTCGGTACTGGCGGATGCAAGAACGACAATGGTCACCAGGTGATGAGGAACATGGTCGAACGTGAACTCGGCCCGAACGGCGTGCCTGTTCCTGCCGCCGACTTCCCCAGCAATTGCAAAACGACAGAACACCTCGGCAACTGGTTCTTGCCCGAAGTCGTTGCTACGGATGCAGCCGGCAACAGCTACACCAACGCCACTTGCCGCGACCTTGAACTGACGCTTACCGACGATGGTTTCTGGTTCGGCCAGAAGAACAAGGATAGCGAAGAAAAGGGTCTGTTCTTCTTGGATGACTTCCAGTTCCTCGACGAAGCTGGTACCGTGCCGAACCCCATGTACGACAGCATTCTGGGCGATTCGACCATTGGCCGTCACAACTATGGCTTCACCATGAAGATTCAGGCTACCTTTGAATATGTGCCTGGCCAGTACTTTGAATTCCTGGGTGACGACGACGTTTGGGTGTTCATCAACAACAAGCTGGTGGTGGACATCGGCGGTCAGCATACGCAGATCGAAGGCAAGGTCAAGCTCGATACCATCGGCAAGAACAATCCTGCTGAAAAACTGGTTCCTGGAGAAACCTATCCCTTCCACATCTTCTACGCCGAACGTCACCGCAACGAATCGAACTTCAAGATGCGTACCTCCATGGACTTGAAGGCCGAAGCCAGCATGTTCCTGACAGACTTGTCGGATGACCCGAAGTTGATTGTCAAGGAAGTGTGGCAGATCGTGCGCGAAACGGTTCTCGCTTGCGACTTCTCTACAAGCCCCGAAAAGCAGCACACCGAACTCGGTCCGTCGAACTTTACTTTGTACGGAAAGAGCCTCGACAAGAATGGTGTCGCCCTCAAGACACTCGATTCCGCTTACTACAGCGGCATTACCGTGACAAACGACTTCACCATGATTACGATTGACACCAAGGCAATCACCAAGGCTCAGGCGTTGCCGCCCGGCAACTACTATGTCCGCGTGCGCCTTAAGACCAATCCGGATGATTACAAGGATATTCCGTTTACTATTGAACCGTATGAACTGCCGAATCTCGCCTTTGCAAGCGTAAAGGATTCTGTTTACACCATCGTGGATTTTGACACCCAGGATACTCTGAATTTCACGGAATACTGGAGCCCCTTTGGCGATGAACTGAGCCGCGACATTTCTAGCGATACCTTGCCCATCAACTTGATCAGGGACAATTCCGAAAAGCTCTGGGCTGGACAATCTTACCTCGTCAACATCATGTATGCCGAAGAATGGGCTATGATCTACAATGGCATTGCCGTGAACATCAAGACTTCGACTCCGAATCTGACGATTTGCGACGCCATGGGTAACCCCATTGACCAGGTGCTGCTGATGGGTGGCCGCGCAAGGTTCTTTGTGAAGGCGACCGACGAAGTGATCGACGGTGTACTCACTGTCTCGACCGAAGGCTCCAAGAACAAGGAAATTCACTGGACCAAGATCAACATCGCGGTGCCTCCGGTTCCGCAGATTGAAAACGCCTATATCTACGACCGTACAGGTGATGGTCGCGCCGACAGCATCTGGATTAAGCTGACCAAGCCGATCGATGCACGAACCATTGTCGATTCTGTCAAGTTCCTGTTCCAGGAAGACTACGAAGAATACAAGGTGACCAAGGTCGCCTACAAGGTCGACGGCTACAACATCGGCGATGTCTCTCTTTCAATTACGGCTCCGGGTGCAAGCTTCGAATCACCCATCTTTACCGGTGGCAAGAATAGCCCTTATGCTGGCTTGATCAACATCTGGTACACCTACACTGACGAAGACAACAAGATGGCGCATTTCCCTGTTGACGGTTCCTTGACGGATATGGTAGGCCCGGTGATTACCGCCGCCGAAGTCAAGTACCTGAAAGACGGCAATACGCAGGTGACATTGACCTTCAGTGAAGGCATTGACGGCACCGAAGCCCACACCGAATTGTTTAGGTTCCATTGCTGGAAGAACAACGTCCAGGATTCCATTGTCAAGAGTGCAAGCGACATTCTGACCTCTCCTGAAGATCAGTGGAAGCTCATCTTCCCGAAGGGCCTCGATACCGACATTATTCCTGCCGTGGGCGACTCCGTGCGCTTTATGCCGCCGTCTCAGATTGGTATGGCCCGCGACCTTGTGGGAGTTGCTCCGCATGAATTGAACCCCTGGATTCGCATTACCGGTGAACAGAAGGTGACCGTGACCAGCCCGAAGGTGGTAAGCCTTTCTACCGAATCGGAAACCTTCGATAGTGCCCGCGTGATTATCCAGAGCCCCGAAGCGACCGTGCCCAAGCTGGTTTCTACCGAGACGACCATGTCGGCTGACCAGGTGGCTGCACAGTACGGCACGCAGGGTCATTACCTGGGCGACTTGGACATGGCTGAACTTGTGGAAAACGAAATCGCCGAAATCGTGAAGGCGGTGCAGAACAAGTCCGATGGCTACAAGAGCAAGGAAGATGCAAAGCTCGAAGAAGAAACGGGCGTTCCTGCCAAGACCTATACGCTTAAGGAAATCATTGCCGCTGTTGACGCTGGCACCATGACGATCAATGAAGCCAAAAAGCAATACGGCTTGAGCGAAGTCATCGTGGACGCCTACAAGAACAACCTCTTGACTAGCGAAAACCTGGGTAACTACGAACGCGGAACCAAGGCCGACGTCCAGAAAATCGTGAGCGCCGTCGCCGACAAGACTGAGTTGCGTTACGAGGCGATCTACTATTCGAGCCTGGGTCACTACGTGAACAGCCATTCGGGTACCATTACCTGTAACGATGACATCTTCAAGGAAGGCGGCAAGCAGAACTGCCTCGAAAATGATGGCCGACTCTTCTTGGCATGGAATATGCGTTCCGATAACGGACGTCTGGCTGCAACCGGCGTCTATATCGCCCGACTCATTTTCCGCGTGAAGGTGAACACCAAGGTCATCGTCGACCGCACGCAGGACTTCCTGTGGGGCGTGCGTCGCGGCCAGGTAAACGCCATCGATTTGGGCCTTTAGTCCAATTTTTTGGGAGAAATTACCCCGTACTTGGGGAAATTTCCCCAAAATACACGTATTTTACACAATTGTTAACCATAATTAACGGCATTTTCAGAGTGCCGTGTTGATTTTTTTTGAAAAAAAATTTATTTCTATCATAAAACATTTATAAGTGTGTATATATATGGGCTTTTGCCCCTAGGAGATGTGGATGAGGTGCGAATTTTTTAAGAGAGCAACCAGTTTGCTCGCTTTGTTTGCGACCGCGGTGTTGGCTGCGGACTATTCTGTTGATGTAAGCTACGAAGGCCAAAACCTCTACTATACGATTTACACGAATCGTACTCAGAACAAATCCTGTTCTTCCGCCAAAAATGGAATTTCGTTTAGTGCGAATTCCATTGAAGGTCGCACGATTAGGTTCTATACCGATCGAAATTGCCGTAGTCCGCAACCTTTGACGACTATCAATGCCGAAGAGCTGTTCGCAAGTGACTATGCCGTCTATATCAACATCGACCGAAGCGGCGAATGGTCTTTTGCTGCGGCTCCGACTCCCGGCGAAGGCCCCGATGGCCCTGGTCAGGAACCTGGTGAAAATCCGGGTCAGGACAATCCCGGTGGCCCCGGCGATAATCCCGGCAGGGACAATCCCACTCCGGCAAGGGGCGGTAAGCACATCGTCTTCTTTACCCCTTGGTCCAACACTAACGCCATTTTATACTTGAACGGTGAATCTTATAAAATGTCCGCCATGGACAAGTATTGCGGTTGGTTTGTTGCCTCTGTTAATGCTACCGAAAATTTGAACGTCTATTTTAAGCAGACGATTGGCGGCAACTTTGTTGGCTCCGAAGGCCTTACCAAGGTTGAACCTACTACTGCAACTGAAATCAGCCTCGATTCCGTGGCTGCCTTGAGTGACTCCATTTGGGTCAAGGGTAACCAGGAAGGTGCCCCAGAAGTCTATTCCCAGCGCCCCGCAGGCATTCTGGGTGACTGCCCGTTGAAAAAACTCCCGGTCATGATGTTTGACTGGCTGCATGGCAACCAGGGCGATGGCGAACGTGGAAACGGAAACCCTGAAAACGGCGTGAGCGCTGACTTCGGTTCTGGTGGCTGTAGCGGTAGCCCCATGCGCGGCATGGTTGAACCCATCCTCGGCGAAAACGGCGTCCCGGTTCCGGCAACACCTTTCCCCGAAAATTGTAAGATTACCGAACATTTGGCTAACTGGTTCTTGCCCGAAGTTCTCGCCACAGACGACCAAGGCAATCAATACACCAACATGACTTGCCGCGACCTTTACATTTCTATGGATGACGAAGGTTTCTGGCTTGCAGAAGTATCTGGAGATGCCATTTCGAAGGGTAACGAAGTCAATAAAGATGGTATGTTCCTGTTGGATGATTTCAAGTATCTCGACGAAGCGCAAACCATTCCGAATCCCTATTACGATACGAGAACGACAACTCATAATGGTCGCAGTCATAACTTCGGCTTCACCATGAAGATCCAGGCAACGTTTGAATACGTGCCGGGTCAGTACTTCGACTTCTATGGCGATGATGACGTCTGGGTGTTCATCAACAACAGGTTGGTGGTGGATATCGGTGGTCAGCATGGTCAGGTGGCCGGTGCCGTGGACCTGGATACCTTGGGACTTAAGGAAGGCGAAACCTATCCGTTCCATATCTTCTATGCAGAACGTCATGTCAGTTCTTCGAACTTCCGCATGCATACCTCCATTGACCTGAAGACCGAAGCAAGCATTATGCTCAAGAACGCTTCGGACGATCCGAACGTGATTGGCAAGGAAATCTACCAGAGAGTCCGCAAGAGCAAGCTCGCTTGCGACTTCGGCAGCGGTGAAACGGAACTCTCCCTGGAACGCGGTCCTTCTGTCTTTACGCTCTTTGGCGGCAACTTGCCCGACGAAGGTGTGGAACTGGATTCCGCAGGCCTTTGGTTCGGCGGTATCATCGTCAACAAGGACTTCGATGCGTTTGACGTGAACAAGGAAGACATCAAGAAGAACCACGGCCTTGCTCCGGGAACCTACTTTATCCGCGTGACCCTGAAATCTGACAACTCCCAGTACAGAGACGTGTACTTCGTCGTTGGCGCCTACGATCTTCCGAAACTGGTTTATATCGATTCTGTCGGAAACGTCCTTGGCGAAACGGTGAAAAGCGAAGTCTATCAGCTCAGCATGCGTAAAGATACTATGTGGGTGGGCCAGACTTACAAGGTCTATGTGCAGTACGCTGACGAATGGGCTAACCCCAACGAGATCGTCTATCCTTCTACCAACGACAACGCCTTGGTTCCTTGCGATTCTCTGGGCAACCCCATTACCGAAATTCAGCTCAGGAATTACCAGGGTTCGTTCTATGTGAAGGCCGTGGATGAAGTCCAGGGTGGTGCCCTCTATGTGAAGGGCCAGGCCTCTGCCAATACTGCCACTTGGACCGGTATCAACTTCGCACTGCCGCCAGTACCGCAGATCGAACTTGCCTACATGTACGACAACGACGGCGATGGCCGCGGCGATAGCATCTGGATCAAGTTTAACGGTAAGCTGGGTGGAAAGAATGTTTTGGATTCTGCCAAGTTCACCTTCGGCTCGAATTTCAACACCTCCTACAAGCCCAAGTACGTAGACGGCTCTAACGAAGCTATTGTAGTTGCAAAGGGTAGCGGCTTTGGAACGGCTCCCTTTACCGGTGACACTTTGGCAAAGGTCTATACCGGACAAATCAGGGTCTGGTACACCTATGTCGATAATGGCCACAAGTCTGTATTCCCGGCCGAAGGACAGCTTCAGGATCAGGTTGGACCGATCGTGAACAAGGCTGAAGTTTCTTACATGAAGGATGGCAACACGCAGTTGATCCTGACCTTCAGCGAAAGCATTCTCGATCTTGATGTAAGCTCCGATGTGTTCCGCTTCCATGTCTGGAAGAACGGAATCCTGGATTCCTTGGTCAAGACGGCAAGCGACATTTCTGTGACGGCTCCGCATCGCTGGAAGTTGATCTTCCCGAAGGGTGCAGATACAGATGTCATCCCGGCTGTAGGCGACTCCGTGCGCTTCACTCCGCCTCCGTCCCTCATGCTCGCCTACGACATGATGAATGTTAATCCGCATGTGAACAACCCCTGGGTGCGCATTACGGGTGAACAGAAGGTGAATGTGACAAGTCCGGGCGTCGTGACGTTGAATCCGGAATCCCCGTCTTACGAAAATGCCAAAGAAATTATCAGAAGCCCGGAATCTACCGTTCCGAGAATCATTCAGGATCCGTCGATTCTTACTGCAGAACAGGCTGCTGCCGCATACGGTACCCAGGGCCACTTCTTGGGCGACTTGAATATGGCAGAACTTGTTGAAAACGAAATTACGGAAGTCTCCAGGGCTGTGCAGGCTGTGCCCTCTTACGTCAGCAAGGACGAAGCGAAGGCCGCCGAAAAGGCTGGCACCCAGCCCAGAAGCTACACCATCGAAGAAATCATTGCCGCCGTTGACGCTGGCGCAATGACAATCAACGAGGCCAAGAAGCAATTCGGTTTGAGCGATGTCATTGTGGATGCCTATAAGAACGGAATCCTCAATTCTGGAAACATCGATCATTACCAGCGCGGCACCAAGGAAGATATCAAGCAGATCGTGGAAACGGTTGCCGAAAACACGGAACTCTACTACAAGGCTACCTACTACTCTAGCCTCGGTGAATTCGTGAACAGCTACTCCAACGTGATCACTTGCAACGGCGATATCTTCAAGGATGGCGGCAGAGGTACCTGCCTCGACAATAACGGCAAGCTGTTCCTCGCCTGGAACATGCGTGCTGAAAACGGCAGACTGGTATCTACCGGCGTGTACATCGCCCGACTGGAATACCGCATCAGAGTGGGCACCAAGACCGTCGTGAACCGCACGCAGGACTTCCTGTGGGGCGTGCGCCGCGGCAAGGCTAACGCACTTGACTTGGGCCTCTAAGCCCAAGCTCCAGAACAAAGAGTCTCTCTCGGCAAAAAGAAGACCGCACCTTTGGGGGTGCGGCCTTCTTGCTTTAAGTGCTTTTTTTATTTGCTTATTTCTTGTCGAGCTTGGCGTTGATTTGTTTCTGAAGTTCTTTCAAGTGCCAGCGGCCGCGTTTGTCTTCGAGGAAGAAGTTGGTGCGTACGCCGCGGGAAAGTCCGCGATCGATCAGGTTGAGCGCATCGGCATAGCGCTTCTGGTCTAAGCGGAGTTCTGCCAAGAAGTAATAGTTGTACAGGTCGCGCGGGTTCTTTTCGAGTGCAAGACTCAAGTATTTATCCGCAAGCTTTTTGTCGGGCCAAGAAAGTACCAGCGGCACGTAGGGCAGCACAAAGTGGGCGCGCCCAAGCACCTGGTAGTCTTCGGCCATAATGGCGACGTCGCGAACCCTGGTGGCCACTCCTTCTTTAACCGAGGTGAGAGCCCCGCGTTCGTTGCCCCACATCGAAAGGGCGCTAGCGTACACATGGGCGATTTCGCGGTTCTTCGGGAATTTCTGGTAGGCGGTTTCGCTAATGGTTTTCAGGCTGTCCAGCTTGGCCTTGCGTTGGTGTTTTTCGAAATGCACAAATCGGAAAGCGAAAAACAAGCTCCTGACATAACCTTCGGTGGCGCGTTCTTCCACAGAGGCATCGTTCATGGCCTTGCGGTAGCTGTCGATCATGAGCTTGGCATTCTTGGCGTTGGCCTTGTCTCCAACGGCGTGTTCTGCGCGTGCTGTGTAGCAGGAGTCAGCGATGCGAAGGTCTTCGTTCGCAGCGCTTATTCCGCAAAATGCGAACGCCAGCAATGTTACCAAGAATTTTTTCATTTTCCCCTTTGACGAGAACTACACTTTCCAATTCTGCAGGACTTTATTCAATTGGGCAATTCGCGACTTTTCGTCGTTGGTGCCGTGGTAGGTCTTGAATAAAAGATAGCGATATTCCATAAGTGCAGTGCGAATTAACACCTTATCTTCTTGTTTTAGCATTGCTTTTTGTTTCCTCTTCTGTATTTAAGGATTACTTCCCCTTCCCCTTACCGGAGAAGTAGTCCTGCTGGCGCGTGATACCGAGAACGGCGTGCCACAGCGCTCCGTTCGGGTTAATCTTCTTGCGTTCGCTGACGGCGTATTCGATAGGCACGTGCGAGAAAGCGTTGTTCATGCTGCCGACGACCATATCGGTCTTGCCTGCCATGCCGGCGTGTACGGCTGCTTCGGCGAGTTGGAAGCAGAAAATGGCGTCGGTACCCTGAGCCGGAATGCTACGAACCATGTAGCTCGGGTCAAAGTACTTGATGTTCACTTCCTTGCCGACCTTGTCAAAATGTTCCTTGATTTTACGCGTCAGGAATTCGCCAATATCGTTCTTCAAGATGTTGCCGCTGGCGTCCCTGCGTTCGGGCTGGTCTTTGAACAGTTCCTGTCCAGCGCCTTCGGCAACTGCGACCACGGCGTGAGTCTTGCCGCTGCTGTAGCGGCTTTCCAGAGCCTTGAAGAGGCCGTCAAGCGTAAAGGGTACTTCGGGTACCAAGCAGATGTTTACCACCGTGGTAGCGAGTGCAGCGTAAGCGGCAATAAAGCCGGAGTCGCGACCCATGAGCTTCACGAGGCCAAGGCCGTTGAATGCGCCGTTTGCTTCGTTGTGGGCGCTGGTAATCACGTCGGTTGCGCTGAGCACTGCGGTTTCGAAACCGAAGGTGCGGTCAATCAAATTCAAGTCGTTGTCGATTGTCTTCGGAATGCCAATCACCGAAATGGGCTGGTGGCGCTTCTTGACTTCTTGGGCGATATCGTGGGCGCCTCGGAGCGTACCGTCACCGCCGATGCAGAACAGAACGTTGATGTTCAAGCGCATCAACGTGTCGACCATGACCTTGGCGTCCTGGTTTCCGCGGGAGCTTCCGAGAATGGTGCCGCCGTCTTCCTGGATGGCGTCCACCACGTCGGGGTTCAAAATCATCGGAGAATAACCATAGGCCGGGTTCAAACCGCGGTAGCCGTACGGAATACCGAAAATGTTTCTGACGCCGTAGTCAAACCACAGCACCTGAACAAGACCCTTAATCACGTTGTTAAGACCGGGGCAGAGGCCGCCACAGGTCACGATGCCTGCGCGTGTCCAGGCGGGGTCGTGGAAAATCGTTTCGCGAGGGCCTGCCGCTTCGAGCGAGGGAATGGCCTTGCCACTTTCGCAGAATTTTTGGATTCGGCCAACGTCAGCCGTAAGGCTCACTCGGTCAGACTCCGACACAAACGGAACACCCTTCATGGGCGATTTCAAAGTTCCCTTGCCAACGGTTTCGATGGAAAGGTCGTACTTCTCCGGATTATTTAGAATGTCTTCCTGAGTCATGACATGCTCCTCGTTTTGCCATTAGAATACATCTAGGCGTCCTAAAAAATACTAAAAAATGGAGGAGTTAGAAGTATAATTTAGTTTAGATAATTGTTACTTAAAACGCCCCGGACTTAAATCCAGGGCGAATATTACAAAGCTTGTTAAATAAATTTCAAATTTTGAAATGGCTATATATCAAGCGGCGGGAAATGAATCTTGGTTCTGAGGCCAGGGCCAGCATTCTCGATTTCGATCTTCATGTTGGTGAGCGTGCAGAGCTTTTTCACCATGGAAAGACCGATACCTGTTCCGCTTGTAGAACGTGTCATTTCGTTTTCGACTCGGTAGAATTCCTGGAACACCTTCTTCATTTCAGATGCCGGAATACCCGGACCGTAGTCACGCACGGCAAGGTACATATCGCCGTTGTTCACGCGGAGTTCGATGCTGATCATCTTGTAGCTTGCGTTCTTCGAGAACTTGAGCGAGTTGTCCACCAGGTTCATCAGAATCTGCATTACGGCGTCGCGGTCAATCAAGAGCGCTACGTTGTCTGCATCGGTGTCGGTAGAAACGGTAAGTTCGAATCCTTGCTTTTCGATGTTCTTGCTGTAGATCGCTACAAAGTCATCAAGCACAGCCTTCGGACGTTCCTTGCGGAGCTGCACGTTCCAACGATTGCCATCGAGCTTGGACAAATTAAGAACGTTCTGGATTAGGCGCGAGAGTCGGTCGGCTTCGCTGGCAATCTGGCCGTAATAGCGTTGCTTCTTCTCTTCGCTTGCCACCCAGGAATTCTGCAATAGCTCGGCGTACATCTTGATGGCGGTAAGTGGAGTCTTGAGCTCGTGGGTGATCGCTGAAACAAAGTCCTGACGCTTGGCGGCAAGAGCCACCTTGCTTTGCGTAAAGCGGTAAATGGTAATCAGGCAGACGGCCACTACAATCAGAAGAATGAGGCCGCTAAACAGAATCGTCATGTCGGCAGAACCGCTCACTTCGCTGGAATACATCTTGAAGACGATCTTGTCGTAGGGCGGCGGGAGCGGACGCTTGGTTCTCAGTTCATATTCGGCGTTATTCTTGCCGATGGTCAGGAGTACGGTATCTTCGTAGACCAGTTCAATGGCGTAAGGCAGCTTGGCGTAGGCCAGCTGTTCTTCCTGGGTCATGTAGTTCAGGTAAATCGCCTTGTCTACTACGAAACCCTGCACAATCGGAAGCATGCCGATGTAAATCGTACGGAAGAACACGATGTAATCCGACGTCATCCGAATCTTAAGATCGGTAATGTTGACGTTCGTGTTGCTACCGGTAAATACGGGAATGTCGGGAGCGATGGTCGTGTCGTTCTTGGCAGTTTCTGCCATGTAGGTCAGTGCTTCTTCTTCAGAAGTCAGTTCTACGCGGGTAGGAATCTGCAAGTCCGGGATTTCGTCGTAAAGTTGGTCAATGGCTTCGGTGGAGTCCACGGTCTGCACCGTGCGTTTCGGAAGCCCGTTCCGAATGTCAAGCTTGATGAGCAGGTACTGAATCAGGTCGCGAGTCTTCTTGCGTTGTTCCTGGTCGTCGAAGGAGAAGTTGTCCCACATGGATTTTCCGATACCGGTACTGGTGTCGGGGTAGAAGGGCGTCAAGAGTTCGCCACTATGCGAAATCTGGAAATGCCCGAGCAAGCCTTTGCGGCACTGGCGATAAAGCGAGTCGAAGTCGCAGTAAGGTCCGCTGGAATCCGGGAACGAGAAGAACTCCGAGAAGAGTCGGCTGTTACCGCCAATCACCGTAATGGAGTTCAAGATGCCGTAGTCCTTGTAGGAACGGCTGTTTTCAATATTAAAGTCCGACGAGAGGCGCAGGCGCAGGCTTTCGTAGGCGGCGTCGATCCGTTCTTCTATTTTCTTTTCTTCCAGGGCAGCGGACTGCTCGTAAGTCTTGATGAACAAGATGGTCAAGGGAATTGCGATGACCAAGAAAATGGAAATAAACACCAGGCGTTCGGTGATGATTGCCTGGTGTTTTTTAATGTACGAAAGAGCTGCTTTAAGCTTTACTTGTCGCATTCGGGTGCAGAACGCATCTGGTAGCCTTCACCGCGGAAGGTCACCAAGAGTTTCGGATGCGAAGGATCGTCTTCGATTTTCTTGCGGAGCTTGGTAATGTGGATGTCCACGGTACGGGTGTCCACAGAATCAGCGTTTTCGTAACCCCAGACCTTGCGGAGCAGTTCGGAACGGGGAACGGCGTGGTCGCGGTTGCGCCACAGGTATTCAAGAATTTCGATTTCCTTACGGGTAAAGGCGAGTTCTTCGGTGCCGCGGGTACCCGTGTATTCACGGAAGTTCACGCGCAGGCTACCGGCAATGAGCTTGCCTTCGTTTTCCATGGTCTGACGGCTGCGACGGAGCACGGCGTCGATACGGGCCAGGAGCATCGGAACGGAGAACGGCTTCGGAATGTAGTCGTCAGCGCCGTACTTGAGGCCGTTGATGATGTCGTCATCGGCGTTCTTAGCAGAAAGGATGATAATCGGAAGGCTCTTGTCCTGTTCGCGGATCTTGTCGCAAACGGTGAAACCGTCCATGCCCGGGAGCATGAGGTCAAGAAGAACAAGGTTGTACTGCTTGGTGAGGGCTTCTGCGAGGCCGCTTTCGCCATCGGCGCAGTGCTTGACATTGTAGCCGTTCAACTTGCAAAGGTCGATCAAGCCTTCGGCAATAGCGATTTCATCTTCGATGATAAGAATTTTGGTGGTGCTTGTGTTTTCAGTCGTCATTTTTTACCTAGGAGTGTGTTATTAAATTGCAAGGCCGATACCGACTTCTGCGGTCATGTTGCCGGAGTCGATTTCTTCAGGATAGTCACCGCCAATGTAGTACTTGAAGTTGGCGTAAGCGGCAATCGGGATAATCGGGAGTTTGGCGCGGGTACCGATAAGAATGTGACCGCCGATGCTGGTCTTGAGACCTTCGTCAACAGCCTTGTCCTGAATCTGGACCTTCATTTCCTGACCCTTGGCCTGGAGTGCCTGAGACTTGGTGGCGTCGTCCATGGTCGGGTCTAAAGCGATTGCTGCGACTTCTTCGAAGGTGTTCGGCTGAATGAAGCTGCATGCGAACTTCTGGTTCAAGACGAAACTGTTCAGGTGGTAAGAAAGACCGCCGCCGATGTAGGGGCGAATAATCGGCAAGAACGTAATGGGGTAGGTAATGGAAAGGTCACCGGTCATAGCGACGAACTTCGGGTTGGCCTTGCCGAACGGGGTGCCGCCCAGTTCAATTTCAAGCGGGATTTCGGTCTTTACGACCTGGCCATCCAGGGAGGGATTTTCAACCCAGAGGGAGGCGTCGTAGGAGCCGAACTGGATGTTCAAGGTGGCTTCGATGTCGATTACGGGGAGAATATCAACCCATGCCTTGAAACCGAAACCTTGCATCATGCCGTCAAAACCTTCGTGGCTGAGTTCAATCTTGTCGGCGATGGTAGCCGGTTCAGCGGCTTTCATCTTGGTGCCAAAACCGGGGGCGTAGTGGAAGCCGACGCCCACGATAGCGAACGACTGTGTGGCGAGCAATGCGCCAGCAGCGAGTAAAGCTTTAAAGTTCATGAGTACTCCTTAAACGTTTGCTCTTGAAATTACATTAATATTTCAAAAAGCGGATACTATTATTTTCATAAAATACTTAAAATCACTCTATCGCGGGAACGACGACTAACTTTTTTTGCCCTTTTTTGACCACAATATCGTTCAATTTATAGTCCCCGACAATCTGGCCGTGCGCACCCATTGCCGAAACGTTTACCTGATGTTTACCTTCGTTTACGGGAATGCGGGTCACGTTGATGCTGTTGGGCATAAACAGGCCAATTCGAAGGTCAGCCTGTTCCAGCTGGCTCTGGCCTACATCTACGGTAATGTTTTTCACCAGGTCAAAAACGCCGTTGCCCGTGTTGGTGGCTTTTTTGGCCTGTTGGGCGGCAATCGTGCGGAGCACCACTCGGGTCGCGGTGCGGACCATTGTGGTTGCGTTTTCGTCTTTCATGTTCTGTTCCAGTTCAGAATCAATGTCAGCGACCTTTTCGGGCGAGACGCGCATGTTGCCGTCGACATTCACGCTGAACATGCTCGCACGCTGGGGCAGTTCCTTCTTTTCGGGGAGTGCAAATCCTACGTGGAACGTGTTGCTGCCCGCTCCTGCGACAGGCGGTGCGAATACGGTGAAGGTATTGATCTTGCCCGTCTTGCCGTCTTTATAGGTAAGGTTCATGGCGGTGCCGCTTACGTAGGTACCCGACAGGTACATTTCGCCGAGAATCGGGCTGTGACCTGCATAGCCCACCACGATGATTTCCTGGCCCTTTTCGCGGGCTTCGGTGGCCTTGGGAGTCTGGGCGAGCGGTTCGGTCTTTAAGCCTTTCAGGTCGTCGGCGCGGTCCATCTTGGTGAGCGCTTCGGTAATGTATTCCCAGACTTCCTTGGGCATTTTCACGTTGCCTTCTTCGAAGGCCTTGGCCGCTTTCAAGTAGGCGATGGCGGCATCGTCTTCTTCGCCGGCCATTTCGTAAACGATGGCGCTCAGGTAGCGCAACCAGCCGTTGTCATTCACCTTTTCTTTGTCTTTCTGGTAAAGGGCTTCGGAGGCAATCTGTGCCCTGCGAACTTCGACCAATGCGCCGTCCAGATCGCCGATGGCGAGGTAGTTCAGAATCTGGTACTGGTACATCATCAGCACTTCGAAGGGGCGTGCCCTGTAGGGGCGAATGTTGTCGTTGGTGACGATGGCGGCCGCTTCGTTCGTGACTGACTTGGTGTACAAGTCTTCGTAAATCTGTTCGGCCTGTTCAAAGTGCTTGATGCTTTCCTGGTTCTTGCCGGCGTAATGGTAAAGCATACCTTCGTCAAAGTGGTAAAGGAAGGCGCTCTTCTCGCCGTAAAGTTTGTCTTTTTTCTTTTCGATTTTTTCAATCGTGCCTTCGAATCCTTCTTTTTTAAGGACCGGGGCGAGCGTTTCGTAACGAGTCATGGACTTGTTTGCGCAAGAGCAAAGAATCAAGGAAAGTATTGCGAAAAGAACTAGGCGTTTCATGTTTTCTCCCAAAATGACGCTAGGTCTAAATATAAATAAAACGCTCTCCGGTCTTGTCGGAGAGCGTTTGCTAAGCCTTCGAGAGAGAACGCTTTCGCTAAATTATTTCTTCTTCTTGCCAGAAGCGTCGAGAGTCACTTCGACAGTTTCTTCGCCCTTCACGGTCACGAGAGCTTCGGCAGACTTGCGGTTGGAGCATTCTGCGCGAATCACGTGGTCACCGGCATCGAGGTTGTTGATGGTGAGTGCGGCACCGTCGGTCTTGTCGGCATTGTCGCCGTCGATGTAGATGAGGCACTTGCCCGGAATGGTGGTCACCTTGATAGCACCCTTAGGAATCTTGGTGCCGAAGTCGAACACGTTGCGCTTGTCGTTACCCGGCCAAATGTTCACGCGCTGGTTCACCAGTTCGTAACCCTGGTCGATCACCACGAGGGTCTGACGGCCAGACTTGACGTTGGCGTTTTCGATCGGGCTCTTGCCGAGAGGTTCGCCACCGAGGAACACGTCGCTGTTAGGCGGGTTGGTGATGATGGTGATGGTAGCGGCCTTACCGCGCGGAGGTGGATCGTCGTCAGCGACGGCGGCGGTAAAGAGGAATGCGACCAAAAGCGCAAAAACGTAAAGCTTTTTCATGGATTTCTCCTGTTTGTTTGTTCTAAAAATATAAAGTTTTTATGGAATTTAAATTTTTTTTATGCAAAAGTTTAGATACCTGGGGAAAAAGAGGGGAAATTAAATGCTCAAAGGCGTGAAATGCCGCGCTCGCACCTCAAAGCGACGAAGTCGCGACCTCAATCCTTTTTTCTATCTTCCTCTATATGAAAGCCCTTTACCAGAAAATTCGCACTTTAAACGGCAAAAATTACGGTCTCTACAAGTCCTTGGCAGACAAACCATGGGATTTTGGCGACTTTGCGCTAGAATTCCTGCATGTGCAGGGTGATCCGTATGCGCCGGCCTCCAGGGTCGTGATCAAGGCGAATCTTTCGATGCTCGGTTATACGGGCGAATGGGGAGGCTCTTTTGAACGTCGTTTGGCATTGAGCGATTTCTTGCACCGCAAGCTTTCGCGACTGGTTAAGGAAAAGTATCCCGATAAGGACGCCGCCATCGTATTCGATATGGCTGGACCCGAGATGCTGGTGCGAAATTCCTTGTGGATTGATAACGGCGAGCTCCGGGCCTGCCTGCAGGTTAGGCTCCCGGGCGAAGGTCGCAAGATTCAGGCCGAAGTCGCTGCCGAAATTTTGACGATGGTGTTGCCCGACTTGGTGTCGGCAGGTCTTTATTACAGCAAGTCCGACGAGGCCGCCTTGCAGGAACATTTCCGCGTGCTCGCCGAACGCAAGGAGATTCTGGCTCAGCTCGAAACCCGCGGGCTGTGTGCATTCGTGCCCGATGGCGCAGTGCTTCCGCGAGCCTCTGGCTTGAGCGAATTGCCGCTGGAAGGTGCGGTGCCGTTTACCGCTCCCGAACAGATGGCGGTGACTTTGGATGTGTGCGGTCGCGAAATTCGCGGCATGGGAATCCCGAAGGGAATCACCGTGATTACGGGTGGCGCTTTCCATGGAAAGTCGACCTTGCTGCAGGCCTTGACCCGCGCGGTCTACCCGCATATTCCGGGCGACGGCCGCGAAGGAATCGTGATTGACGAATCGGCTCTCCGCGTGGGCGTCGAAGACGGCCGCAGCGTGCGCGGCACAGACTTGTCGCAGTTCGTGCGCGACTTGCCGGGCGGCGTTTCGACCAAGAATTTCAATACGCTTTCGGCGTCGGGCTCTACTAGCGAAGCCGCAAACTTGCTCGAAGCCATGGAAGCGGGCTCCAGGGCGTTCCTGATTGACGAAGATTCCTCGGCGGTGAACTTCTTGATTCGCGACGTTCGCGTGCGCAAGCTCTTGGGCGATGACCGCGAACCGCTGATTCCGCTGACAGACCGCATCCGTGAAATTTCGGCTCAGGGCTACAGCTTTATTCTGGTGGCAGGCGCTTGCGGCGACTACCTCGACCTTGCCGACAACATCGTCATCATGGCAAACTACAAGGCCGAATGCGCAAAGTCGAGCCAGCCCGGAACCTGTTCCGGGGAAGCCGCGGTCTCAAGCGCGCGCCCGTTTGTAGGCTACATGCAACCCTTGCAAAAATCCGTGCGCCCCACCTCTGCGGTCGAGCGCCAAGTCAAGGTGAAACTCTCGGGCGATACTTTGTTGCAAATCGGGTTCCTCGTATCCGACACTTCGCGCCTCAACACGCTTGTCGACAAGCAACAGCGCCTGGGTGCGGGTTTCGTACTTTTGAACCTGTTGCAGAATGCCGCCAGCAATTCAGAATCGTCCGATGCGTCAAATGCCGGCGATTCTGTCGCCGCGACTATCCAGAAACTTCACGAAAAAATCCAGAACGTGGGCTTCCGCAATTTGCCGCAAGGCATGAGTCGCGAAATGAGCCTCCCGCGTGTAGTCGACATCGCCTGTGTGGCGTTCAGACTGCGTGAAGGCTCTAGGTAGTTAAAAGATTTTTTGCTTTAAAAGCTTTTGTAATCATTATCGCACAGGCTTTGCTGTTCGCTGACAATCGTCTCGAAAGGAATGCCTGTAAAATTCTTTACCGCGCATGCTACGGCTACTTTACCGTCGTTGGGGTAGTAGTCATAGAAAGATCCGTTAGTCGCTTCGCATTCTTCCTTGAATAGGCTCTTGGCTGGTCCTACTGAAGAATAGACTTCGCCATAGGCCAAGTAAGCGATAGAATTGTTTGGGGTAAGAAGAGTCGTTGCTAGAAGCGTTCCACGTGAATTGGGAGTGAATGAACGAATCAATCCTGATTCTTCTTGATACACATCAACTATGCAGAAGTACGGATTGTCTTCTTCGGGGATAGTGTATCTTTCTTTTTTCGTTGTAAAGTTATACTGTGCTTCACGATGGATAAAAAGCGTCATTCCATCAATTGGGTCTGTCGTGGATTTTTGCGGAAAAGCTTTTGCAAGGCTGTCCAAGATTGTTCGCTCTTCATCGGAGACCTCTAGGTTTTCTGTGTTGGGCGCAATGATGAATTTTCTGCCTGAATTTGCCTTGATGTTGGAGTCGGGTTCCGATACCGGCAGGTCATATTCTGTTGAGTCTACGCCGTCGGCTATACTGCCGCAAATTTTGTTGGATTGCTTTGTAAAATCCTCCATGATGACATTAAAATCACCTATACTATCTGTATTCGTTGCGAAACAGAATACCTTTAAATTGCCGTTGTCGTTGCATGCGGCATCCTGTGAAACAACAGTCTTTCCAATAGAGCAGGATTCCTTAAATGATTTTAAAATATCCTTGCATGCATCACCAAAGTTTCTTAGCCACAGAGTTCTTTCTGTAGTTTTGCCATCTGCAATGCTGATTTTGGCGTCGTATTCTTTTGTGCTGGCGTATTTACCGGCAGAACAGGATGCGTGCGCTCCATTTTCATCACCGTAAACAATGACCTCACCTTGGGGGATTGCTTTTTTTGCTGTGGGCGTAGTGGTGAAAATGATGTCCTGTTTTCCAATGGTTTCGTTGTTCGAGGAACTGCTATTTATTTCTTCGTTTGTCGAACTCGTAATTACATTGTCCGAGGAACTTGTTGTCACCTCGTTCGAAGAACTGACGATTACATCGTCTGCTGAACTTTCAATTATCTTGTCTGCGGAACTAGTAATCGGACTTTCCGAAGAACTGCTGACTTCGGCAGTCGCATTCGGAATAGTCGTGGAGCCCGCCGTGGTAGGGCTGTCCGAGGAGCAGGCTGCAAGCGTAATAAGGGCAATTGCTCCCGCCATGTAGAAATCCTGTTTAATGTTTAGCATGGCTTTCTCCTTCAATCTTATTTGTGAAAGGGAAAAGTTGAAAATTCAATCCGTAGACTTGATTTAGGTTGTCGCTTTCATTTGCAATGGCGGCAATCTTCTTGGCGCAAATGTTGATTTCGTCAACAATTCGTGAATAGGTTTCTTCGTTAACACCGATCGTCATTCCAGTAAAGTAGCGCTCGCTTGCGTTGTATCGGTCTACTGCACGCACGGCCATGCTGCCCATTTCCTTGTGCATTTCGCGAATGGCGATCGGGAGGGCTTCTGGCGAACCGACGACTGCTTTTTCAGTTTGCGAATAGACTTTATCGCCGTCTTTCTTGAGGAATCCTGCTTTCACTAAGAAAGCGAGAATGTCGCGGACCTCTTCAGCCGAAACATACTCTTTGCATTCGTCGGCGATTTTTCGTGGCTGAGCGTCGGGCATCATGGGGGCAAGTTCACGAATGACGGGGTATTTCCAGGATTCGTAGTACTGGAATGCATCGCTATCGATAACGCGAACCTTGTGCTCTTGGGCAATCCTTGACATTTCCAAGAAAGCTGTTTTTTTGACGCTATCCTTTATGGCATTTCCGAAAATAACGAGTTGTTCAAAGTATTCGGCTTCATGACCAATCAACCCCATGGCTTTGGCAACTTGGGCTGTTTTGACCTTGCTCAGTTTGCTTTTGCCCATGCAAACCAGTTTCAGGTAGTTTGAAGACGAAAAACCGGCATTCTTGCTGAATTCACGCCACGAAAACGCTCCGCTTTTTTTGCGGGAGTCGTAGTAATCCTGCATAAATGCGTGGTAATCTCTGTATTCGAGGACCGACTTCATATTTATAAAACTAGATTCTGCAATTACAAAAGTCAATGTTTTTATAACACAAAAATCGCTGAATTTTACGAAAATCGCCGATTTTTATCCGGTTAATTCAAGTTTTTAATTCTAAATAACACGCTTTGTGTTATAGAGAAAATTAGCGATGAAATCGGAAAATTTTTATATCTTGTAAATCAAAAACTTAAAAGGAGCAAACAATGCGCAAAGATCTCGGTGTTAAAGCTTACTTGTACCCGCAGCCTACATTGGTGATTGCGACGTATAACGAAGACGGTTCTACGAATGCCATGGTGGCCGCTTGGGGCTCCATTAGCGACACGAACCAAGTTGCCATTTATGTGGCGCACAGCCATAAGACCATGCCGAATATTCTTGCGCGCAAGGCTTTTACCGTCAGCATGGCCACAGCCAAGAACATCAAGGCGATTGATTACTTGGGCGTCACCTCGGGCAACAAGGTCGCCGACAAGTTTGCTCATTCCGGCTTGACCTCTGTCAAGAGCGCTCATGTGGATGCCCCGCTGATTGCTGAACTCCCGCTCGCATTGGAATGCAAGCTTGTCAGCTATGACGAAGATTCGGAACTTTTGCTCGGCGAAATCGTGAATGTGTCTGTCGATGATTCTGCGTTGGATGAAACCGGCAAGCTCTCGGTTGAAAAGCTCGCGCCGGTGTGCTACGATTCTGCAGGCCATGGCTACTACGTGATGGAACGCCGTGTAGGCAACGCCTTTAGCGACGGAAAGTTGCTTTAAAAAGTCTTTGGGCAAAAAGGAGGCTCTATGAAATTCTATTTGGGTAGTGCAGTTCTTGCGCTTGCATTGTTCACCGCATGCAGTGACGATAATTCTAGCTCGCCTGCTCCGGAAAGTTCGTCTGCTCAGCTGCCGGAATCAAGCGCCGAAATTGAATCTAGCGAATCTTCTACCGATACCGTATGGAATAGGGCGGCCCTTACATGGTATACATCTTGGCCGGAACCCGGCAGCGAAGAATGCGAAGACTATAATGGCTGCACCTGGGCGGGTTGGTTTGCAGGTCTCGAAGATCAGCAGACCGAAGAATGGGTCAGCGAACATAACATTATCGCCATCCATGAAAAAGATTGGGATACGTACAAATTAAAGACCTTTAGACTTCGCAAGGGTGGCTACACGATTGATGCCGTAGTTTACGACAAGTGCGCCGATAGCGACTGCGATGGTTGCTGCACCAAGAATGCAGGCAAAATCGGATTCTTAATTGATATTGAAAGCTACACGCGAGCTCGTTTTAATAACTACGGTTCTGGTGTTGTTGAATGGACTTGCCTTGATTGCGAATAATCCGGCTTTTGTAATATGAAGATTCAGGTCCTGATAGATAACATTGCTAGTTGTTGTGGCTCCCGCAAGCTCTTTGGCGAATGGGGCTTGTCGGTGTATGTGGAATTCGAGGGCAAACGTTACCTGCTTGATACGGGAGCGTCGCATTTGTTCGCGAAAAACGCGGGCGTGATGGGCGTGGACCTTTCGAAGATTGATATAGGTATTTTGAGTCACGCACATTTTGACCATAGCGATGGCATGGCCAAGTTCTTTCATGCGAACAAGACTGCTCCTTTTTATTTGCGCAAGGGTGCGGACGAAAATTGCTACCATACACACAAATTGCTGGGCCGATTTACTTACCACGAATACATTGGAATCCACAAGGGCTTTTTAAAGCGCTTTGCAGACCGCATCCGCTTTGCCGAAGGCGATATGCAAATTGCGCCGAATGTGTACCTGGTGCCGCACAAGACTCCGGGGCTCTCTGCGATTGGCGAGCGTGCGCATCTTTCGGTCAAGGAAAACGGCAAGTACCGCTATGATAGTTTTGATCACGAACAAAGTCTCGTATTCGATACGCCTAAGGGCTTGTTTGTCATGAACAGTTGCAGCCACGGTGGCGCAGACAACATCGTAAAAGAAATCGAGGCCACGTTCCCTGGCAAAAAGATTTACGCGATTCTGGGCGGATTCCATTTGTTCCGCTATAAAGATGAAGTCGTGCGCGCCTTTGCCGAGCGCCTGCGCGAATTGGATGTTCAAAAGATTTATACCGGGCACTGCACCGGAAATCGTGCGTTTGAAATCTTGCACGAAGTCTTGGGCGACCGCGCCGAACAAATGCGCTGTGGCATGACTATCGAGCTTTAGTGTTCCTTAAATGCCTTTTATGAAGGGCAAAACGGTTTTTTGCTAGCGGCGTTTCCATAATTATGTTTATAGTGTGTTGATAGATTGTGTCGCGCATGGGCGGAATACCGTTATTTCAAAAAAATCGAAAAAAAAGTGAAATTTTTTGCCTTAACCCCTTGACGGACACGGCGTAAAGTTCTATAATTGGCCTCACCCGCGAACGAAAGGGTTCAAACCCAAACGAACGCGAGACGGAGGCCCGCGAGGCCGCCGGGAAGATTGAAGGAATCGGAGATGTGCTTAGTGACGGGTCCAAGAGATTTCTTGGAATAGTCAATAATACGAA
>NZ_FRBF01000022.1 GCF_900142545.1 Fibrobacter sp. UWT2
TCGCCCCGGTGGCAATGGAAAAGCAGCTCCGCTTCGCAATCCGCGAAGGTGGCCGTACCGTTGGCGCTGGCTCCGTAACCGAAATCATCAAGTAATCGGATAATAAAATGCCCAGAGAACTCATCACGCTCGAATGCACCGAATGCAATCAGCGCAACTATGACTGCGACAAGAACAAGCGTCTTCACCCCTCTCGCGTAGAGTACAAGAAGTACTGCCCGTTCTGCCGCAAGCATACTGTTCACAAGGAAACCAAGTAAGGAAGTCCGAATAGGTCGGTAGCTCAATTGGTAGAGTCACGGTCTCCAAAACCGTTGGTTGGGGGTTCGAGTCCCTCCCGACCTGCTCACTTCCTGGAGTCATTATGCGCAAGATCCAGCAATATGTCAAGGAATCCATCGAGGAACTGAAGAAAGTTACTTGGCCTACTTGGGAAGAACTTAAGGGTTCGACTTTGGTAGTGATGCTTTTTAGCGTCATTATGGGTCTGTACATTGCCGGACTCGACATTGGTTTTTCTTGGATCATTGACAAAATTATGGGAAGAGGTTAACTAGTATGCTTTGGTATGCCATTCACACCTTTTCCGGTCAAGAAAACAACATTAAGAAACGTATCGAGCAGATGATTGAACGCGAAGGCGTTCGAGAAAAGTTCGGCCGTATCATTGTCCCGACCCGCGAAGTGGTTTCCACCGTTCGCGGTCGTCGTCATGTATCGGTGCAGAACGCAATGCCCACTTACGTTTTCATTGAAATGGTGCTGGACGAGCTCACCCAGCATTTGGTGATGAACATTAATGGCGTCACCCATTTCCTCGGAATGACACCCACTAAGAGGGTGGCTATTCCTTTACAACAGAGCGAGGTCGATCGTCTTCTTGGAGTTGATCCTAGTGGCTCCGCAGAAGGTGAGATCCAAAATCCGTACACAATTGGCGAAAATGTCCGCATCAAGGAAGGTCCGTTCAAGGACTTTGTGGGCGTCGTAGACGAAATCATGGAAGACAAGACCAAGATCAAGGTCATGGTCACTGTTTTCGGTCGTTCTACGCCTGTCGAACTTTCCTACAACCAGGTTGAGTCCGACATCGCTTAAGACTACGGTTTTGAAACGGAGATAACACAGTGGCAAAGAAAATCACAGGTTATATTAAGCTCCAGATTCCTGCAGGCGCCGCAAACCCGGCTCCTCCGGTGGGTCCCGCCCTTGGTCAGAAGGGTGTGAACATCATGGAATTCTGCAAGCAGTTCAATGCAAAGACTCAGAACGACAAGGGCATGATTATCCCGGTCGTTATTACAGTCTATGCCGATAAGAGCTTTACCTTCATCACGAAGGTATCGCCGGTTCCGGCCCTCATCAAGAAGGCCGCCGGCATTGAAAGCGGCTCTGGCGAACCCAACCGTAAGAAAGTTGGTAAGCTCACCAAGGCCCAGGTCCAGGATATCGCCCAAAAGAAGATGCCGGATCTAAACACAATCGACCTCGAAGCCGCTATGCGCATGGTCGCGGGTACTGCTCGCTCCATGGGCGTTGAAGTGGTTGACTGAGGCAGGTAATTCACCGTTACGTATCTGACAGGAAACACCATGTTCAGAGGAAAAAAATACAAGAAGATTGCAGAAAGCATCGATCGTAACAAGGCTTATGATCTTGCTGAAGCAGTCCAAATCCTTAAAAAGTCCGAATTGAAGTTCGACCAGACGGTCGAAATCCACTTCAATCTCGGTGTGGACCCAAAACATTCCGACCAAGTGGTTCGTGGCACTGTCGTGCTGCCGCATGGTACCGGTCGTCAGGTCCGCGTCTTGGTTTTCTGCAAGGACAATAACCTTGAAGTTGCTAAGAACGCAGGTGCTGACTACGCAGGTGGTGCTGACTTGGTTCAGAAGATTCAGGAAGGCTGGCTGGACTTTGATTCCGTCGTTGCTACTCCCGACATGATGCCGGTGATTAGTAAGGTCGCTAAGGTCCTCGGTCCTCGCGGTTTGATGCCTTCTCCGAAGGCCGGCACGGTTACGGTTAACGTGGCCCAGACGGTTAAGGAACTCAAGGCTGGTAAGATTCAGTACCGCGTTGACAAGGGCGCCAACGTCCATGCCCCCGTAGGCAAGCTCTCCTTCGGCGTCGAACAGCTGGTTGAAAACACCAAGGCTGTGATCGATTCCGTTGTCAAGAACAAGCCTCAATCTTCTAAGGGCACCTACATTAAGAGCCTTACGTTGTCCGCAACGATGGCTCCGGGCATCAAACTTGATATGGCACTGACGCGATAGGAGATACCATGAAAGCTGTAGTTAAAAAACAACAGACCGTGGATTCGCTCGTCGAGTCCTTCAATGGCGCTACCGCCGTCTATCTGCTCAATTATCAAGGCATGACCGTAGAAAAGGACAATGCCCTTCGCAAGGCACTCGCATCTAAGGGTGTGAAGTACCACGCTGTGAAGAACACTCTTCTCAAGCGCGTGCTCGCTGCTCTTAAGGTCGAAGGTCTCGACGATTTGCTGACCGGCGCAACTTCTGTGATGGTCGGCTTTGAAGAAGACCCGCTTCTGCCTGCTCGCGAAATTGAAGCATTCCACAAAGCAAACCCCGATTTCTTGGTTGCCAAGAGCGTGTACCTTGATGGCAAGGCGATGCCTGGCTCCGAAGTCGTGAACCTCTCCAAGATCCCGGATCGTAAGGGCATGATCGCTCAGATCGTCTCCATCGCTCTCGGACCTGGCTCCACGATCGCCGGTCAAATCAAGACACTCCAGGAAAAGCTGGAAAAAGAATCGGGCTCCGAAGCTGCCCCTGAAGCCGCTGCGGAAGCTTAACAACAAACCACAAACCAAAAAATTTAAACGGAATAATCGGAGAAACACATCATGACAACTGATATCAAGGCACTGGGCGATCAAATCGTTGGTCTTACCCTTCTCGAAGCCAAGGCTTTGGCTGACTACCTTAAAGAAACCCACGGCATCGAAGCTGCTGCCGGTGGCGCCGTCGTAATGGCCGCTGCTGCTGCCGCTCCTGCTGAAGAAAAGTCTGAATTCGACGTCATCCTCGTCGAATGCGGCGCTAAGAAGATGGACGTCCTCAAGGCCGTCCGTGCCATCACCGGTCTGGGCCTCAAGGAAGCCAAGGACCTGGTCGAAAAGGCCAACAGCGTGGTTAAGGAAGCAATGCCGAAGGCTGACGCTGAAAAGCTCAAGAAGGACCTGGAAGATCTCGGAGCAAAGGTCGCTCTGAAGTAATGCTTTCACTTCATTGACTTATTATATGCCAACTGCCTGCACTGTACGTGCGGGCTTTTGGTGTATAATGTTTGTCACTATTTTTTGCTATTTTTAGATAAAAAAGCTCTTCACCGGATGAGGTATTTCAAATGACCACGGAGCGAAAAAGCTATTCCTCCAACAAGTTCCAGCTGGAACTCCCGTACCTGATCGAAGTCCAGAAGGCTTCGTACGAGCAATTCCTCCAGAAGGAAATCTCGCCAGAAAAACGTCTCAAGGTAGGGCTGGAACGCGTGTTCCAGGATATTTTCCCGATCACTGACGTCAAGGGTCTTTACTCCCTTAATTATGAAGGTTATTATTTCGGTATCCCGAAGTACAGCATCCCCGAATGCCGTGAGCGCGGTCTCACGTATTCCATGGAGCTTTACGCAACTCTTTCTCTCCAGATTTTCGAAGAAGATGGCGAAGATCGCAAGCTGAAGGAAGAAGTTAAGAACGACGTTCTTATTTGCGAACTCCCGATCATGACTGAAAACGGTACGTTCATCGTCAATGGCGCTGAACGCGTTGTCGTTTCCCAGTTGCACCGTTCCTACGGTATTAGCTTTGACGAAGAACTCCAGCCCAGCGGCCGCTCCGATTACAAGAGCCGTATTATTCCGCACTGTGGTGCCTGGGTCGAATTCAATACCGAAGGCGACACCCTTTATCTTATCATTGACCGCAAGAAGAAGCTCGCTGCTACGACCATGCTCCGCTGCATCGGTTTCGAAACCACGCAGGAAATTCTCAAGCTCTTCTACAAGAAGACCGAAGAAGTATCTATCGACGAGCTCAAGGGTCAGTTTGACGAAAATGGCGTCTGCGTCCTCATCGACCGCATCATTTTCGAAGACGTGATTGACAAGGATTCCGGCGAAGTCATCGTCCACGCCAACGACGTGATCGACGAAAAGAAGCTCGAATGCCTCATCGAAAACAAGGTGGAAACGGTTGTGCTCCTCTCCAAGGACGAAGACAACCTCCTCATCCACTACACCCTCGCTGCCGACAAGTCCAAGTCCCGCGAAGACGCCCTCAAGGCTATCTACTCCGTGACCCACCAGCAGCAGGACGAAGCTCCGGACATGCGCACTGCCGAACTCTATTTCGACAGCCAGTTCATTTCCGACCCGCACAAGTACGATCTCGGCGAAGTTGGCCGTTATCGCTTGAACGCTAAGATTTACAGCAAGCCCGAAATCTTGAAGGTCCTCGAAGAACAGGGCGACGAATTCAAGATTCCGTCTCTCACCACGATGACCATGAGCAAGGCAGACTTCCTTGCCATCATCGAATACATGGTTGGCCTCTACAGCGATACTGAAGGTTACACCCTCGACGATATCGACCACTTGGGCAACCGTCGTACCCGTTCCGTGGGCGAACTCCTTGCTAACCAGATTTCCGTGGGTCTCTCCCGTATGTCTCGCGTCATCCGCGAGAACCTGAACCTCCACGGCGAAGACGAACAGACCACTCCGCGCGACCTCGTGAATACCCGTATGGTCAGCTCCACGGTGCAGTCCTTCTTCGGTTCTTCTCAGCTTTCCCAGTTCATGGACCAGATGAACCCGCTTTCTGAATTGACTCACAAGCGTCGTCTCTCCGCTCTCGGTCCTGGTGGTCTTTCCCGCGAACGCGCAGGCTTCGAAGTCCGTGACGTGCACTACACGCACTACGGCCGTCTTTGCCCGATCGAAACTCCGGAAGGCCCGAACATCGGTCTTATCAACTCCCTCGCCTCCTTCGCCGTGGTGAACCACTTCGGCTTTATCGAAACCCCGTACCGTATCGTGGGTCTCATCGACTTCAAGGATGCCAAGGGCAACATCGTAAAGATTCCGGAAGCCAAGTGGCACTTCGGTATCTTCAAGGCTTTCGTGCATGACCCGCACCTCTTCCTGGAACTCGAACTTTCCAAGAAGCAGATCGATTCCGTGCGCATGAACCTCGACATCAAGCAGCGCGACCTCTTCGAAGGTTTCGTGAACAAGGTGTTTGCGTTCAAGGATGCCGAAGGCAACGTGACTTACTACCGTAACGGTTTCACCGTTGATGACTTCAACGGCAAGGCCGACTACGAACAGGTGGGCACTGTGGTCGAACAGATCGTTTCCGACTACATCACCTTCCTCACTGCCGACGAAGAAGACGCTTTCAAGGTGGCTCCGGCTTCTACCGAACTCACCGAAGACAACCGCTTCAAGGGCGACATGGACGGTTACGTGATCGTTCGCGACAAGAGCGAATACCCGCACCTCATGCGCCAGGACAGCTTCGCTCTCGACGATACCGAAACCGAACGCATCGACCTCATGGACGTGGCCCCGATGCAGCTCGTGTCTGTGGCTGCCGGTCTTATTCCGTTCCTTGAACACGACGACGCTAACCGTGCATTGATGGGTTCTAACATGCAGCGCCAGGCTGTGCCTCTGCTCCGCGCCGAAGCTCCGGTCGTGGGTACGGGTCTCGAACGCCGCGCCGCTCTCGACTCGGGTACGGTCGTCCGCGCCAAGCACGACGGTAAGGTGACCTTCGTTGACGCTCGCAACATCACCGTGCAGCGTGGCAACATGGTCGACGGCAACTTCGTGCCGCTCACCGGTCTCGGCGAAGACTACGAATTCCTCGGCAAGGATCCGATTGACAATTACGTTCTCCGCAAGTTCGAACGTTCCAACCAGGATTCCTGCATCAACCAGAAGCCTATCGTGGATGTGGGCGACTTCGTCAAGGCTGGCGATGTGCTCGCTGACGGTGTGTCTACCGACCACGGCGAACTGGCTCTCGGTAAGAACATTTTGATCGGCTTCCTCCCCTGGAACGGTTACAACTACGAAGACGCCGTTATCATTTCGGAAGAACTCGCCATCAAGGATACCTTTACCTCTATTCATATCGAAGAATATGAACTCGAAGTCCGCGATACCAAGCGCGGTCCGGAAGAACTCACTCGTGAAATTCCGAACGTCGGCGAAGATGCTCTCCGCAACCTCGACGAAAACGGCGTGATCCGCGTGGGTGCCGAAGTTTCCGCTGACGATATCCTCGTCGGTAAGGTGACGCCGAAGGGCGAAACCGAACTCTCTCCGGAAGAACGTTTGCTCCGCGCTATCTTCGGCGAAAAGGCCGGCGACGTGCGCGATTCTTCTCTGAAGGCTCCTCCGGGAATGAAGGGTGTCGTGCTCGAAACCCGTATCTTCAGCAAGAAGGACAAGGCTGACAAGAACAGCAAGGAAAAGGACCAGGAAACCATCAACGAAATCCGCGCCAACTTCCAGGCTCAGATTGATAAGATCAAGGCTTCTTGCTCCGAACACTTGTTCGAACTTTTGGGTGGCAAGGCTGCCGGCAAGGTCATGGACAACGAAACCCATGAACTCTTGATTCGCGAAGGCCAGACTTACACCGAACAGAACCTCTCCGTCATCGACGTGACGAAGGTTTCTCCGGCTTCCACCTTCGTGGTGGGCGACGACGAACTCCAGGAAAAGGTTCTTTCGCTCGTGCTCGTTGCACGCGACAACCTGGATACGCTCACCCGTACCATGGAAAAGGAAATCGACAAGGTCACTAAGGGTGACGAACTCAAGCCGGGCGTTCTCAAGAGCGTCAAGGTCTACATTGCCAAGAAGCGTTGCCTCTCTATCGGTGACAAGATGGCAGGTCGTCACGGTAACAAGGGTGTGGTCTCCAAGATCGTGCCTGTCGAAGACATGCCGTTCACCGAAGACGGTCGTCCGCTTCAGATTCTTCTGAACCCGCTGGGCGTGCCTTCTCGTATGAACATCGGTCAGGTGCTTGAAGTTCACCTTGGCTGGGCTGCAAAGACCCTCGGTTTCAAGGTTTCTACTCCCGTGTTCGATGGTGCCAAGTTCGAAGACATCTGCAAGGAACTCGAAAAGGCTTACCAGAAGAACCCGATCGTGAACTACGAAATGGATCCGGACAACAACAAGATTATCGGTAAGGCAAAGCTTTATGACGGCCGTACCGGTGAAGCCTTCTTGAACCCGGTGACGATTGGTTACATGTACTACCTGAAGCTCGGTCACTTGGTGGACGACAAGATCCACGCCCGTTCTATCGGTAGCTACGCTCTCGTGACCCAGCAGCCTCTTGGCGGTAAGAGCCAGTTCGGTGGCCAGCGCTTCGGTGAAATGGAAGTGTGGGCTATGGAAGCTTACGGTGCCGCTTACACGCTGCAGGAACTCCTCACCGTCAAGTCTGACGACGTGCAGGGCCGTTCCAAGGTGTACGATGCTATCGTCCACGGTCAGAACACTCCGAAGCCGGGTGTTCCTGAATCCTTCAACGTTATGATCCGCGAAGTTCGTTCTTTGGGTCTCAATATTCAGACCAATGGAGATAAGTAATATGGTCGAAGAAATTGAACGCGACAATTCTGGCGATATTTCGATTCACCTCGCCGCTCCGGAAATGATCCGCAGCTGGTCCCATGGGGAAGTGACCAAGCCCGAAACTATCAACTACCGTTCCTTCAAGCCTGAAAAGGATGGTCTTTTCTGCGAAAAGATCTTTGGACCGGTGAAGAACTGGGAATGTAACTGCGGTAAGTTCAAGCGCATCCGTTACAAGGGTGTGGTGTGCGACCGTTGCGGCGTGGAAGTGACTCACTCCAACGTGCGCCGTAAGTACATGGGCCACATTGAACTTGCTATTCCTCTGACCCACACCTGGTTCGTTCGTAACCAGCCGTGCGTCATTGGCGCTCTCCTCAATTTGTCCACCAAGGATCTCGACAACATCATCTACTATGAAAAGTATGTCGTGATCGATCCGGGTGACGCTGACCTCGAACCCAACGCCTTGATCGATGAAGCCCAGTATCAGGACCTCACCAACGAAGGCCGTACTTTCGACGCCAAGATGGGTGCCTCCGCTATCAAGCAGCTGCTTGACCGCGTTGACCTCACCGCTCTTTCTGCTGAACTTCGCACTCAGGCTATGTCCAAGTCCAAGACCAAGCAGGAAGACGCTCTCAAGCGCCTCAAGGTCGTGGATTCCTTCCTCAAGTCTCAGCGCGACAGTTTCCGTAGCTACTACGAAGATCCTGAAAAGGCCCAGAAGGCCGACAGCCAGCAGCCCTGGCTCCGTGGCCTCGCCGAAGCCGTTGCCGAATTCAAGGCTAACTACGAAGCCAAGCACGACAACTTTGTCGTGGCCGACGCTTACGAAGAATTCCGCAAGATGTACCCGAGCGAAGCACGCCTTCTCGCTAACCAGCCGTCTTGGATGATCCTCGACGTGCTTCCGGTGATTCCGCCTGATCTTCGTCCGCTCGTTCCGCTCGAAGGCGGCCGTTTCGCAACGTCTGACTTGAACGAACTTTATCGCCGTGTCATCAACCGCAACAACCGTTTGAAGAAGTTGATTGACCTCCGTGCACCGAACGTGATTCTCTGCAACGAAAAGCGTATGTTGCAGGAAGCTGTTGACCAGCTGTTCGACAGCGGCCGTCGCACTGCCCGTACGGGTTCTGCACGTCCGATGAAGAGCCTCGCCGAACTCTTGAAGGGTAAGCAGGGCCGCTTCCGTATGAACTTGCTCGGTAAGCGCGTGGACTACTCCGGTCGTTCCGTGATCGTGGTGGGCCCGGAACTCCGCATGCATCAGTGCGGTCTCCCGAAGCGCATGGCTCTCGAACTTTACAAGCCGTTCATTATCCACCGTTTGGAAGAAGAAGGTATCGTCTATACCCTCAAGTCCGCTAAGAAGTATGTGGACGCCGAACGTCCGGAAGTGTGGGATATCCTCGAAGAAATTATCGAAGACCACCCGGTGATGTTGAACCGCGCCCCGACGCTTCACCGTCTGGGTATCCAGGCGTTCTACCCGCGCCTGATCGAAGGTAACGCAATCCGCCTCCACCCGCTCGTCTGTACTGCATTTAACGCAGACTTCGACGGTGACCAGATGGCTTGCCACCTTCCGCTGTCTTTCGAAACGCAGCTCGAATGCCGCGTTCTCATGCTCTCTTCGAACAACATTCTTCACCCGGCTTCCGGTCAGCCGATCGCTGTGCCGGGCCAGGACATCGTGCTCGGTCTGTACTACCTGACCAAGCCGCGTCCGGCTCGTAAGGGTGAAGGCATGCACTTCTTCGACTCCGCCGAAGCCGTGCGCGCTTACGAAAACGGTGTTGTCGATCTGAACGCAATCGTTTACTTGAAGCTCAAGGCCGGCAAGAAGATCTATATGGGCGCCCTCGAAAAGGATGCCGTCTGCTTGCGCGAATCTGCCGACGATAACGGCAATATCGAACAGGCTGTCAAGGCCGGCGAAAAGATCAAGTTCCTTACCCTTAAGGAAGACAATGTTATCAAGACGACCGTCGGTCGTATCATCTTCAACGAATTCGTTCCGAAGGAACTTGGCTACGCCAACGAAACCTTCGGCAAGAAGGTGATTGCCAAGTCCATTGACGACCTGTACCGCCGCACCGGTAACCGCGTGACCGTGGATTACCTGGATGACTTGAAGGCCAACGGTTACAAGTGGGCAACTCGCGCCGGTTCTTCTGTGGCTATCGCCGAAATGGTGATCCCGAAGGAAAAGCAGGAAATGCTCGACAAGGCTGCCGAACAGGTTTCCCGCATCCGCGGCCTTTACGAAGACGGTGTGATTACTGACGGTGAACGTTATAACCAGACCATTGACGTGTGGTCCAAGACCACGTCCGAAGTTGCTGCCAAGCAGTGGGACTTGCTCTCCAGTGACCGTGACGGCTTCAACCCGGTTTACATGATGGCCGACTCCGGCGCTCGTGGTAGCCGCGAACAGATTAAGCAGCTGTCCGGTATGCGTGGTTTGATGCAGAAGCCGATCAAGCAGCTCGGTGGTCAGGAAGTTATTGAAAACCCGATTAAGTCCTGCTTCCGTGAAGGCTTGAACGTGATGGAATACTTCATCTCGTCTCACGGTGCTCGTAAGGGTTTGGCAGATACCGCTCTTAAGACGGCTGACGCTGGTTACCTTACCCGTCGTCTCGTTGACGTGGGCCAGGACCTCGTGATTACCGAAGAAGACTGCGGTACCACGAACGGCATCGAAGTGTCCGCATTCAAGGACGGCGACGATACCGTGATCGCTCTTGAAGAACGTCTCCTCGGTCGCGCACCGGTGGATGACATCAAGCACCCGGTGACTGGCGAAGTGATCGTCAAGGCCGGCGAACTCGTGACCGAACGCGATCTTCCGAAGATCTCCGCTACGGGTCTCGAACACATCAAGATGCGTTCCGTGCTCACCTGCGATTCTCGCAATGGTGTCTGCTCCAAGTGCTATGGCCGTATGCTTGCTTCCGGTCGCCCGGTTGACCTGGGCGAAGCCGTGGGTGTGCTCGCTGCACAGTCCATCGGTGAACCGGGTACGCAGCTTACCCTCCGTACCTTCCACATCGGTGGTGCTTCTTCTCGTCTTACTGTCGAAAGTGACAAGAAGGCAACCGTCGATGGCCGCATCGAACTCGAACAGGTCGAAACTGTCGAACACGATGGCCAGAAGGTCGTTACCAGCCGCATGGCTGAACTCGTTATCTTTGACAAGACCGGCATCAACAAGGGTCGTTACCAGATTCCGTACGGCTCTATCCTCCATGTCGAAAACGGCGCCGCAGTTACTGCTGGCCAGGTAATGTTCGAATGGGATCCGTATAACAGCCCGATTATCAGTAACGTTTCTGGTAAGGTTGTTCTTACGGACATGGTTGAAAACCGCACCTACCGTTCCGAAACTGACGAAGTGACGGGCGTGGAAACCTGGACCGTGATTAGCGACAAGCAGCACGGCAAGAAGGACCTCCACCCGGCAGTTACCATCGTTGATTCTTCTAACACGAAGATCGGTAACTACATGCTTCCGGACGGCGCTATCCTTACCGTTAAGGCTGGCGACATGGTGACCGTCGGTCAGACTGTTGCAAAACTTCCGCGCGCTGCCGGTAAGACCCGCGATATTACGGGTGGTCTTCCGCGCGTGGCCGAACTCTTCGAAGCTCGTATTCCGAAGAACAAGGCATTCATCGCTCCGATCGACGGTCTCGTCGAAAAGATCGAAGAAGTCCGCAACAACCAGGTAGTTTATATTAAGATGGATGACCAGGAAGAGAAAGTGCTGGTTCCCCGCGGCGTCCATCTGGCGGTCAACGAAGGTGACCGTGTCCACATTGGTCAGAAGATCAGTGAAGGCAGCCTGGATCCCCACGATATCCTCGACGTCCTTGGTCCTGAAGAGGTCCAGCGTCACTTGGTGAACGAAATCCAGGCGGTGTACCGCCTGCAGGGTGTGGCTATCGCAGATAAGCACATCGAATGTATCGTCCGCCAGATGATGCGTAAGGTGAAGGTCAAGGATTCCGGAGACTCCGAACTGCTTCCGGGCGAAGAAATTTCCAAGGCCCGTCTCCGCGCAGAGAACGACCGCTTGGTCGCACTCGGCAAGACTCCGGCGACCTTCACGCCGATGCTCCTTGGTATCACGAAGGCATCCTTGGCGACAGACAGCTTCATTTCTGCCTGCTCGTTCCAGGAGACCACCAAGATCCTTACCCGCGCTTCCATCGAAGGTAGCGTTGACCCGCTCCTGGGTCTTAAGGAAAACGTGATTATGGGTCGTCTTATTCCGTGCGGTACTGGCGCACGCCACCTGAGGAACGTCCAGGTGGTGGATGCCGATGCCGAACTGGATGCCGCGGCTCGGCCTATGGGTATCCAGGGCGATTATACCGTGTCTGACGATAACGATATCCAGATGTTGGATAACGAAATCGGCATCAATGACGATGATGATTCGGATAATTAACCCGAGATACTTGAAAAAAATTGGAAAAGAAACTATATTTGCACTCCAAAATCTAGGAGATTAACAGTGCCAACTATTCAACAGCTCGTCCGCAACGGACGTGAACAGATCTGCAACAAGACCGCTTCCGTGGCCTTGAAGTCCTGCCCCCAGAAGCGCGGTGTTTGCACCCGCGTGTACACCAGCACCCCGAAGAAGCCGAACTCTGCTCTTCGTAAGATCGCCCGTGTGCGTCTTTCCAACAAGATGGAAGTGACCGCATACATTCCTGGTGAAGGCCACAACCTCCAGGAACACTCCATCGTGCTCATCCGCGGTGGTCGTGTGAAGGACGTCCCCGGTGTTCGTTACCACATCATCCGTGGTACTTTGGATACCCAGGCTGTGAACGGTCGTCAGAACGGCCGCTCCAAGTACGGTGTTAAGAAGAAAGGTGCCGCTCCGGCCAAGAAGTAAGGAAGGTAGAATATGTCTAGAAGAAGAAAGGCTCTCCATCGCTCCATCCTCCCGGATCCGCGTTACAAGTCCACGCTCGTTACCGAACTCGTCGGTGTCGTGCTGAAGCAGGGCAAGAAGACTATCGCTGAACAGATTGTCTATACCGCTCTCGAAACCCTCGGCCAGAAGCTCGAAGGCCCGGAAACTCCGCTTGAAAAGTTCGAAATCTGCCTCGAAAACATCAAGCCGCGTCTCGAAGTGAAGTCCCGCCGTATCGGTGGTGCAAACTACCAGGTTCCGATGGAAGTTGCACCGGATCGCGCCAAGGCTCTCGCTCTCCGTTGGTTGCTCGACGCTGCCCGTAACCGCAACGAAGCCAACATGGCTGACCGCCTTGCTGCAGAACTCGTTGCTGCCAAGAACGGTGAAGGCAACGCTGTCCGCAAGAAGAACGACACGCACAAGATGGCCGAAGCCAACAAGGCTTTCGCTCACTTCCGTTTCTAATTCTTGCATTAGCACAGAATTATCCTAGAGGAAGGGCTCGCTGTAAACAGCGAGCCTTTTCTGTTTTGTGCCGTTTATCCTTGCGTTTTTCCCGTTTATCAAAGGATTGGGCTTGGGGAGGTCTTTCCCGGGGAAAAGGAATTACTTTTAGGGAGAATTTGTTGTGATAGGAATTTTATGGGTCGGTTAGGTAGATTTACTTTGTCTGTGCTGCTTTTCACTGCAGTGTCTGCGGTGCATGCCTTTGCGCAGCCGGCCGAAGTGGACGAACCCGTTTTGCAGGATTATTGCCCTAGCTGCGATGACAACAAGACGCCTGAATATATGCCGTATGGGTTTACGGCGGAGATCGCCTATGCAGGGCCGACCGTATTGAGGATGCAACTTTTGGGGTTGCGTATTTTTTCTATAAAGAAAAAGGCTCTTATTGGATTGCCCCTGATTGCTGCGGATATCGATTTTGATGAGTGGAATGAAGGGTGGAAGATTTCCGATGAAGGTATATTAGGTTTTTTCATCTGTTTTGCCGCCATAGAAGGGGGTGGTGACCTTGGAACTTGGCTGGGTTATCTCTTGTTCGGTAATATGTATTACCCCTTGACAGAAGATGCTAGTATCGGATTGTTCGAATCGCATCATATTGTAGATTACCTGATTTATGATACGAGCCTTGGAAAACCCTGGGAATTCGGCTTCTCGGAAGCGGCGGGCGTCAAGTTCATTTATAGTAAAAGTAGAACGGGTGACGTGTACTATCTTGACGTGGGCGCTAATGTTCGGTTGACGAATAAGGCATTCCGCTTCGGAGCGTTTGTACAGTTTGGATTCACTGGAACACATACGTAGACAAAAAAACTAACACAAAATTGCAGAATTTGCTCAAATTTGGGCGTTTAAAACCGAACAACGCAAATAGTTGGACTTTTATTGCTTTTGTATACAGCGGGATTTATCTTTGCGGTAAAGGGTAAAAACAAAACACTTATGGGAGTGAAAATGAAAAAAACACCTGAAATCCTTTGCCGGCATTTTGGCGTCTGCCGCTTGCCTTGGCGCATTCGCGACCACCACATCGATGGCTGCAGAAACCTACGCAGGAACCTTCTTTGACGAAAACGGAGCCTATTACGGTCCGGATTGCGACAAGGATAAAAACTATTCCGGTGCCTATTATACGGGTAATTACGAAAGCCCGTTCAAAAAGGTTTTGGGCAAGACCGATGCCGAAATTCAGGAAAAGATGGATGCCCTTTGGAATCATTATTTTAAGGGTGATGATAATTCCAAGGTTTATTATGACAGGGGTAGCGAAGCCTACATCAAGGACATTAACAACAACGACGTCCGTTCAGAAGGCATGTCTTACGGCATGATGATTGCCGTGCAGACGGGTCACAAAGAAGAATTCGACAAGCTCTGGAACTGGGCGAAGAACCACATGTGGCACAAAAGTGGCGGCTGGGACGGCTATTTCGCATGGCAGCGTAACGACAGCGGTACTGGTGGCGATGACAACTGCGCACCTGATGGCGAAATGTACTTTATGATGTCTTTGCTTTTCGCAGCCAACCGCTGGAACGACAGCAAGTACATGGAAGATGCCCAGTACATCTTGAAAAAGATGTGGGACAACGGCCAGCATAGCCTTTTCAACCCGCAACACTATGTGATTACATTCCAGCCGCAGGGTAACGAAAACAACTTCTCTGACCCGTCTTATGACTTGCCGGCATACGTCGATCTTTTCGCCCGTTGGTCCACCTCCAATCAGGACAAGTGGTCTAAGGCCGCGAAGGCAACGCGCGATCACTTGTACAAGTCTTCCAACACCAAGTCTGGCTTGTTCAGCGACTATAACAACTTTGACGGAACCCCGCACGGCGTAAGCTACAATGGTAACGCCGAAAAGTACATGTACGATGCCATGCGCTGTGCCATGAACTTCGGTATGGACTACTATCTGTTCGGTGTTGATTCTGCCCGTCAAGAAGAAATGGCCCGCCGCATTATCGATTTCTTTGAAAAGGATGGCTACAAGCACGCCCGCTTTAACTGGGATGGCTCTAATCCGCAGGAACAGTATACGCAAGGCGAAGCCGGTGCAAATGCAGTTGCTGCCATGGTTTTGATTAACGATTCCAAATACGATGCCGCCGTCAAGAAAAACTTGGAGTTGGCATGGGATACTAAGTTCATGACCGGTCAGTACCGCTACTACGATGGCCTGGTGCATTACCTTGCCATGCTCCACTTGAGCGGCACCTTCAAGATTTGGAAGCCGAAGCCGAATGTCGAATCTGAAGAAAAGACCATTACCGAAACCGAAATCAACGGCGTGACCTATAACGACGGCGACAAGATCGATTACTTCGAAGGTTGCAAGCTCTACAAGGCAACGATTGCTGCAAAGTCTACTCCGGACTCTACCGTTACGAAGCCTGATTCTACCATCACTTCGCCGGATTCGACGATTTCCATTGGCGCTTCTGTTGCCTTGAACAACAACGTTCGCGTGTGGTCCACCAACAGCGCAATCGTTATCGAAAACGCACCGGCAGGCACCAAGTATACGGTCACTGACCTCAACGGTCGCGTGCTCTCGGCATCGAAGATTGCAACTTCGACCCAGGAAGTCCGCCTCGCCAAAACGGGCCCGATGCTTGTCATTGTCGGCAACAAGGCATACAAGGTCGTGAAATAGTAAAGCTTCTATTTAAGGCTTGTATATAAAAAGTCCCGAAAGGAAAACCTTTCGGGATTTTTTGGTTGTTTGGGTTGGAGTGATGATTATTGTTTAATAGAAAGTTTGTAAATGCTCCGTGTATTTGCCTCGGGTGCGTCGATAGCGTGTACGCCCGGGGTGAAGTGCTGTACGGCGCTCTGCCACAGGATGCGCCCCTGGTAGTCGAACTGCACGACGCTTGCCTTTAGCGCTTTGTCGGTTTGCACGTAGAGCTTGCCGTCTTGCAGGCGAAAGGAGCTATCGGCGGCCCTCCCGGTAGGCTTGATAGCCGTGTTACTCTCCAAAGCCTTCATTTTGGCGATGCCGGCCTTCCAGGCGTCAACGGCGGCCTGCGAGGTGTTGAGCGCCCAGTCGCCTTCGTTGGCTTCTTTGCTCTGGCTGAACCACATCACCGCGAATACGCGGGAGAAGTCCGTGGTAAAATGCTCGAACATGTCGGTAATCCATTCGGCCTTATTCCCGCCGAGTTCGGAGCTCGAAATTTCGGCGATGAAGAGTGGCTTGTCGATGTTCGCGAGCGCGTTGTACGCCTTCTTGAATACCTGCGTGAATGTCTGCCAGCTGGACCAGCTCTGGCATTTGCCCCAGTTGTAGCCGTCGATGGAGATGTAGTCGACGTATTCGTCGCCGGGGTAGTTGCCGGTGAGCGTTGTGCCCGTTCCTGCGTTAGAAGCGTTGGTGGTCCAGACCCATTTTACGTTAGTGACGTTTTCTTCGCGGAAGATATTCACGATATGGCGGAATGCCTCGGCGACATTCGCGTCGGTATTCCCGGCGCCAGCCTTACCCACGCCCCAGTCGTACCAGTCGCCGTTCGCTTCGTGGAGCGGCCTGAGCCAGATTTCTTCGCCGTAGTTCTTGACCCCTTTCGCATAGTCGCGAATATAGGTGTCGGCCTTACCGTCGACCAGGTCCTGGGCGTTGTAGCCGTTCGCCATCCAGGTGACCACCAGTGTGGAACCGTTTTCCTTGGCGACGTTGGCGTATTCTTCGGTTGCGTTCCAGTCGTTGATGTCGAAGAGCGCAAAGTAGCTGATCAGGTCGAGGTGCGTGCCCTGCAAATCCTGGAACGCCTGCACGTTCTGTTGCGTGGGCTGCGGATACTGACCCGGGCCACCGACCCATGCGCCGACCTGGAATGCCATGGCCGCGACAGGTGCGACACACATAGAGAGGAATAATTTCTTGTTCATATAAACCCCGATAGGCGTTAAACGCCGGTGATGTTGTTTTACGTTTTAAAGATATGTTCGGGATTTTGTGAAATATGATTTAATTGTTTATATTTATATTAAAGTGTATCTAGTGTTATAGCGGAGGCTCCATGACTGTCGATGAATTTTGCAAGTGGATAGAATCGTCCGGATTCAAGGACGGCGCAAGGCTTCCATCTGTGCGCAAGGTGGCTGCGTCATTGCATGCCTCGACCTTTACGATCTTCCAGGCGTACAAGCGCTTGGTAGAACAAGGGAAAATCTACGGAGAGCACGGTAATGGTTACTTTTGGGGCCAAAAGCCCGAAATCGTGGTAGACGCGAGCGAACACGAAACTGAACGCTTGGAGCGCCTGCTTTTAGAAGACTGGAAATCCGGCAAGATTTCGGTAGACAGTACGCTGCCGTCGATTAAGGACTTGTGCTTAGTTTACAGGACCACGTCGGGCTCCATGAGCCGTACCCTTGAAATGCTGCGTGAAAGGGGAGTGCTCGACCGCAAGGGCCGCGGGCGTTACTACTTCAAGAATACAAGGTCGTCTGCGTCCAACTTGAAGGAAATCCTCTTGATTATGCGTTGCAATCCGAACGGGGATTTTAACGGGCTTGGCGAACGTGAACTGACGTTCATGCAGAAGGTGTATGCCGAGGCGCGTCGCAACAAACTTAAAGTCAAGGCGCTCGGGTATTATGAAAAAGAGGGCCTTTTTCTAGATGCCGCCGGAAACCGGGTCAGGCTGGAGGACTGCGGCGAATACTTCGGTGCCGTCGTTTCGACCATGCTGGTGTTCAATATAAGCAAACTCTTTGCCTTGCTTGCCTGCACGCGGTTCCCGATTTCGGTGTGGTGGGAGCACCCGCTATACGACATTCCCCGCGCGTTAAAAAAAGAAAAGCGCTATGCGTTTTTCAACTTGGCCTTTGGTGATTTTCCGGGGCGCGCGGTGGGGCGGTTCCTGAAAGAAAAGGGAATGGAGCGTGTCGCCTTTATTTCGCCTTACCACATGAGTATGTGGTCGAGGGACCGCCTGAAAGGACTCAAGAAGGTGGGGCTCGATGTAATCGAGGCAACCGATGCGAGCCATGCGAGCCATTTTGATTTTATGCAGGAGAAGGGGGCGTACGAACTTTTCAGCCGTATTTTGCTTAAGCTGGTGAAAGAGATCCCGCCTGTAGATGCGTGGGTCGTGTCTAACGACAGGGTAGGGGTGGAACTTTTGTCGCTTGTGGAGCAGGGTAAGCTCAAACGCCCGCCTTACATGGTATCGTTTGATAATTCTAACGACAGTTACCGCAACCGCCTGGATTCCTTTGAGTTCAGCCTCGATGCCCTTGCGGAACAGTCTGTGTTTCATCTGATTTCCCCTGGCGTTACTTTGTACAAAAAAGACGATTTTCGTGAACTTTCGGGGCATGTCGTGGAAAAATGACGGTTTTTTCTGCCAACCATTAATCACTAAATCTTCACATTTTTTCTTCCGACTGTCTACTTCCTACTTCCTACTTTTTTATATTTAAGGCACAAAATTTTTTTCACTTTAACAGAAGGTTAATAAAATGGCTAAAATCGCTAAAGTTTGGGCTCGTCAGATCCTGGATTCCCGTGGCAATCCGTCTCTCGAAGTCGATGTTACTCTTGACAACGGTATCGTTGGTCACGCTGCTGTTCCGAGTGGTGCTTCCACCGGCGAACGCGAAGCTTGCGAACTCCGCGACGGTGACAAGAAGACTTACTGCGGTAAGGGCACTCTCACTGCTGTGAAGAATGTGAACACCAAGATTGCTAAGAAGATCATCGGCATGGATCCGTCCAAGCAGACTGAAGTTGACGACGCCATGATCGCTCTCGACGGCAACCGCATGCTCAAGAACAAGCTCGGTGCAAACGCCATCCTCGGCGTTTCCATGGCTGTTTGCGTTGCTGCCGCTAAGGACGCTGGCCTTCCGCTTTACCAGTACATCGCCAAGCTCCATGGCACCAAGAAGCTCACGCTCCCGTGCCCGATGTGCAACGTGATCAACGGCGGTGCTCACTCCTCCGCTCCTATCGACTTCCAGGAATTCATGATCGCTCCGGTTGGCGCCAAGACTTTCTCCAAGGGCCTCCAGATGGTCACCGAAATCTTCCACGCCCTCAAGGCTGTGCTGAAGAAGGCCGGCTTCGACACCACCGTTGGTGACGAAGGTGGCTTCGCTCCTGGCGTTTCTATCAAGCCGGCTAAGAACAAGTTCGGTTACGAAATCACTGGCGTGATGACCCTCGAAAAGGCTCTCGACGCCCTCAAGGCTGCAACCACCAATGCCGGTTACAAGTTCGGCACTGACATCAAGATCGCTCTTGACGTTGCTTCTTCTGAATTCTGCGACAAGAACACCAAGGCTGGCAAGCCGGAAACCTACACCTTCAAGAAGAGCACCAAGAAGACTGTCAAGTCTGCCGATATGGTGAAGCTCTACGAAAAGCTCATCGACAAGTACTCCATCTTCTCCATTGAAGACGGTCTCGACGAAGCTGACTGGGCTGGCTGGAAGGTCATGACCGACAAGCTCGGTGGCAAGATCAACCTCGTGGGTGACGACCTGTTCGTTACCAACCCGACCATCTTCGACGAAGGCATCAAGGCTGGCATCGCCAACGCTATCCTCATCAAGGTGAACCAGGTGGGTTCTGTGTCCGAAACTCTCGCTGCTATCAAGCGCGCTCAGAACGAAGGCTATGCTCCGATCGTTTCTCACCGCTCTGGCGAAACCGAAGACACCTTCATTGCTGACCTCGCCGTCGGTACCGCCGCTGGCCAGATCAAGACCGGTTCTCTCTCCCGTACGGACCGCGTTTGCAAGTACAACCGCTTGCTCCGCATCGAAGAAGAACTCGGCAAGGCTGCCGTGTACGCCGGTGACCCGCGCAAGGCTTGCAAGGCCCCTGCTAAGAAGGCTTGCGGTTGCAAGAAGGCTTGCAAGAAGGCCAAGTAATTTTCTAAACCAATAGAACTTACTGAAAGAGGCGTCCCTATCAAGGGATGCTTCTTTTTTTGTGCACCGTAAGGTGTCCACGAAAATAAACCGTTGATCTGTTTTTGTACAAACTAACGCCCGCATTACATTCTTTTTTATGGTAAAAAATCGTGACGCCGTTCTCATATTCCGGGGTTTTGTGCACGTTTCGTGAACATTTATTCTTTTAATAAGCTCTTTTTGCTTTGAAATTCGGGGTACAAAATTTATTTTTAGAAAGTAAATTGCCAATATTGGGGTTGGCGCATAAAAAGAGGTTTTATGAAACGTAAATTGTTCAAGTCTATGCTTACGGCCGGTGCGGTCGCCATGATCTGCGCTTGCGGCGATGACGCCAATTCGAGCGGAGCTTCTGACCAGCAGCCGTTATCGGGTCTTTCTTCGGAGACATCCAATCCGCAGAATCAGCAGAATCCGGGACTGTCTTCGGCGATTACCGATCCCCAAAACCCGACGTCTTCTGCTTCGGAACCCGTTGCAGCCAATCCTTGCGACAAGCTGGTGCTGACTTCTGCGGCATGGCTGCTTAATGTGGATACGGAATGGCTCATTTATCCCGATGGCCGCGTGACGGATTTCACGGGTAACAATGTCGGCTCTTATGCAGATGGCGTAATCCACAATTTTGCAGGCGAACCAGTGATGCAGGGTGTTGACCTGACGGTGCTTCCCATTTGCCAACCGAATGCGACGGTGGATCCCCATACGGGTGAAGTGACGGTTGTGAGCTCGTCTTCTGTGGGTGGCACGGAACCGACCGACCCGACTTCCAGTGTGGAAGGTACTGAACCTGTAGAAGCCAGCTCTAGCAGCGCCGAACCTGTCAAGACGACTGGCAACCCCGAAGAAGACATCAAGAAGTATCCTGTGCCTACGCTCAAGAACATTTTGGGCAACGGTACCAGCGGCTGGAACACCCGCTACTGGGATGCCTGTAAGCCCCACTGCTCCCAGACGAGTACTGATGGCGCAGAAGGCAAGCCGAAAATTAATACTCAGGAAGAATACGAGGCCAGCCATTACACGGCCCGCGTTTGCAATATCCACGATATTGAAATTCCGACATTCACCTACAGCAAGGGTCTGGAACGTTACTGGATCGGTATCCAGAATACTCCTAATGCATGCGATGAAGCCCAGCCTGCAACGGGCGGCGGCTTTACCTGCACCGACATGGCTCCTGTGGCTGTGAACGATACGTTGGCATACGCTTTCGTTGCCGGTAGCGCCTCGACAACTTCTTGCGGCAAGTGCTTCCACTTGCAGTATGACGGTTCGTTCAAGGATGCCGACGGTGGCAATGCCGCCAAGGCAACGCACAAGGCCCTTAAGGGTAAGCATATCATTGTCATGGCTTCCAACATCGGTCACGATGTGAAGGCCGGCCAGTTCGACCTGATGGTACCGGGCGGTGGTCCGGGTATCTTCAATGCGCTCAACCTGATGGTTGATCGTAGCGATATCGTATGGGGCGCCCAGTACGGTGGCTTCTTGACATACTGCCAGAGCAACGACAAGTGCGGTTATGATGGATCGCTGGATTGCTACCAGAGCTGCATCAAGGATATGTGCGACGCTGCATTCGCCGACTCCAAGTATCCGAACTTGCTCCGCGGTTGCCACTGGTTTGCCGATTGGTACATGGCTGCCGACAATCCGACCTACCAGTGGGAAGAAGTGGATTGCCCGCAGTACTTGCTTGACAAGTATTCTACGACCATCAGCACTTCCATTGAAACCAAGATTCTGTTCCAGTCCGATTGGTCTGCCTATAAGGGCGGTGACTTTATCACGACGGACGCTTGCAACAGTACTCCCAATGCACAGGGCGAATACTGCGACCCGGAACAGTTGGCTGCTGACAAGGCCAAGACCTACTAGTCTTGGCTCCCGAGAGGTTTTATGAATCGTAAGTTATTCAAGAGTCTGATTGCTGCAAGTGCAGTCGCCATGATTTGCGCTTGCGGTGACGAAGCTGCTTCTAATAATGCTACAAATCCGAATTCGGTTGTTGATCCGGGTACGGGCCTGGTAGATAATCCCGGTTCTACTCCTGTGGTGACTGACCCGAGCAATCCGGGCAACACGCAGAATCCGGGAACTGTCACGGACCCGACATCGAATGTGAGCGACACGAGTGTTACCAATCCGACGAATCCGGGAAACACGACAAACCCTGGTGACCCGCAGAATCCGGCGTCGAGCTCGGGAGTGAATCCGCAGAATCCGGACGATCCGATTACGACGCCTATAACAAGCAGTAATTCTGTGAATACGGAGCCGGAACTCGGCCCCGACGGATTCCCGACTCTTGAATCTTACGGTGCACCTTCGCCTGAATACACCAAGGACATTAGCGCTACGGCAAAACGCGGCTGGAATACCCGCTACTGGGATGCTTGCAAGCCGCATTGCTCCTGGCTTAAGGAAAGTTCTAACGATAAAACTCGTGCAGATACTTCTTCTAACGAGGCGTTCCTTGCCGACTATGGCACTGCACGTAACTGCAACATCCACGATGTCGAAGTCCCCACCTTTACCTTGGGTGACGTCAGTAAGGCTTGGTTCGGTTACAACGGGACCAGAAGCGCTTGCGGCGACGAAAAGGAAAAGGGCGTGTTCACCTGCACGGACATGGCGCCGATTGCCGTGAACGACACTCTTTCCTATGCATACGTTGCAGGCACTGCCGACAGCAAGTGTGGCAAGTGCTATCACTTGCAGTACGACGGTCATTTCGCGAACGAGATGGAAAACAACCCGCCCAGGGAAACCCACAAGGCTCTCAAGGGCAAGCACATGATCGTGATGGCCTCTAATATCGGTATGGATGTGGCTGGCGGCAATCCTAATCTTCCGGCAGGTCAGTTCGACTTGATGGTGCCGGGTGGTGGCGTGGGCGCTTTTGACGCTCTTACTACCCAGGTGAAAAAAGGCAGCGACTTTAACTGGGGTGCAGGCTTTGGCGGGTTCCTGACTGAATGCCAGAACCAGCTCGGCTACGATGCTACTCTCGTTGCATACCAGACCTGCATCAAGGATATGTGCGACGCGGCCTTCGGCGACGCCGGCCTCCCGAACCTGTTGCGCGGTTGCCACTGGTTTGCCGACTGGTACATGGCCGCAGACAATCCGACCTACTACATCGAAGAAGTGGAATGTCCGCAGTACTTGATTGACCATTACATGAGCCGATACAACACCTCTCTAGAAAACAACTTCAAGAAGGTGACGGACTGGTCCACGTTCAAGGAAGGCGACGTGCTCGATACGCTCCACTGCTGGAAGGCGGGCGAAGCTCCTCCGGAAAACGGCTGGCAGAATCCGAGCGCCGGTTGCGACGTGCAATAAGCTAGAATCAATATGATTTGAATAGTCCTGCGATATTTTCGCGGGACTATTTTTTTGTATCTTGTAGGGCATGAATAAGAAGATCCTTGCCTTAAGTCTCGTTGCTTGTTCCCTTGTGTTTGCCGGGGAGCATTGGAATGTTGATGCGGGTGCGGTATCGATGAAGTACCTGAGTATGCAGGTGTCGGCTAGGACGGCGGCCCTTTCGGGGGCGGGCGTCGCCGATGCGACTCGCGCTTCTGACGTTTCGAGGAATCCGCTGGCGATGACCGACGTGGCCGAAGCTGAAGCGGGAATCAACCACATTATTTTCCCCGAGTATACTGCCGACGATTATACGACGGCTTATGTGGTGCTTCCTTTTGCGGCGTTCAACTATCCGCTGGCTTTTTCGGCGGGTGCTGAATTTTTAGGCTACGACGGAATCGAGGGCCGCGACGAAGAAGGCTTCAAGACTTCTGACTATGGTGCTTATGCCTGGGCGCTTCAGGCGGGTCTCGGTAACCGCGACAAGGCTTTTAACTGGGCGCTTTCTGCTCGCTTTAGCCAGCAGACGATCGACGACGAATCGGCAATCGCCTTTTTGGGTGATGTCGGTGGCGCCTATCATGTGAACGAGTATTTTGCCTTTGGCGCAACACTCACGAACTTCGGTTACATGGGTGATTACGATGGCGAAAAAGAGACTGCTCCCATGGCCTTGCAGGCTGGCGTAACGGGTATTCTGCCCATAGCGAAACTCTTTAGCCTGGAAAGCGAATGGAACCTTCATGTATCTGCCGACGCTTACCGCCGTGCCGATATGCAGGATCCTGAATGGCGTTTTGGCGGCGAACTCGATTACATGCAGACGCTTTTGCTGCGTGTAGGTTATGCGGCCCGCCCCGATACCGAAGATGGCGTGAGTGCGGGTATCGGACTCAATTTCGGGATGATCTCCTTCGATTATGCCTACAGTCCCAAGAAGGCCTTTGATGGTGGCTACCACTATCTGACCCTTGGCATGAGATTCTAGCTTCCGTGCTTTCTGATTTGATAATATAGGCATCCTCGGCTGATGCCTAATTTTTTTGCGGTGGCCTTCCGGTTGCCCTTGTTTTTTTCTAGTTCCGAGTAGATCAGGTTCCATTCGGGCGAACTAGAATTGCGTCGAATGGGGCTTGTGTCGTAAAGGGAGGCGGGCTCGGTGACGGAGCGGACTTCGATTTGCTCGAGGAATTCTTCTTCCAGTATTTTAGATAAAGTAATTCCGTAGGGTTTGAGCAGAGAATAGCGCTGCAGGACATTCTTGAGTTGACGCACGTTGCCGGGCCATTCCTTGTTTGCGAGTAGCGGCATTTCTCTTGCAGAGAGGGCGGTACTGTCGCCGACTTCTTTCCAGATTTCCTGTGCGATAAGGGCGAAGTCCTCGCGATCCCGCAGGGGCGGAATCTTGATGGGGAATACGTTTAGTCGAAAGTAAAGGTCTTCGCGGAATCGCCCGGCCCGGACTTCGGAACGTAAGTCGCGGTTGGTGGCGCAGACTAGCCGGAAGTCTACGGGGAGGGCGGTGGAGCTGCCGAGCGGCATGACGGAACGTTCCTGCAGAATGCGCAGCAGCTTGCATTGTATTTCGAGCGGCATCTCTCCGATTTCGTCGAGAAAGAGCGTGCCATGAGCCGCCGCCCGCACGATTCCCAGGCGCTCTTCGGAGGCGCCGGTAAAGGCGCCCTTGTGGTGACCTTCCAGGATGCTTTCGGAAAGCCCCTTGGCCACGGCCCCGCAATTGAGGGCTATAAAGGGGCCTTCCGAACGCTTGCTGTGGGCGTGGATAAAGCGGGCGGCAACTTCTTTGCCGCTGCCCGATTCCCCAAGCAGTAGCACCGAGATGTCGGAGCTTGCCGCAATGCGTAACATGGATTCGTGTCTGTTCATAAAGCCTCTATACTATACACGCTTTTTTTGAGGCTCTGAATACCAAAAGCGCGAATAATTTACATTCGCGCCTGTTTTTTTTACAAAATTAGTCGATTAGTCTACGGCTATGCTTTTAAGGCAATTGTTGAATTCGGGGACATTTGAAACAGTGTAGAAGTCCACTACTCTAGATTGTGAACCCCTTTTGGAATCCGGTAAGAACCCATTACGGATCTTTTCTAGATCTGTTTCGGGCTTAGCTTTGCACAAGTCCTTGTTCACTACTTTTTGCGTGTAGCTGCCGGTACATGTGGTAGAACCGCTCGATACTTCCAGGCTCAGGTCAGCGGAAAGCAGGCCGTTTTTTTCATAATTCAGTTCGACCTTGTTGACCTTGAATGTGTATGTCTTTTCGCCTATCGAAAATGTCTGGCTTGTTTTCGATGTCTCGATGATTTTGATGTTGTTGTCCTTGATGGCCGCTTCGTTATTCTTGGTTGTTTCTTTATTGATCTGCAGGAGGCTAGGGAAGCTGGGAAAGATATAGTCTATTTGGCCTGCCAGGATACCGTACAATGTGGGCATGAACAGAGAATTCGTGTAGACGGCTTTTTCGATGTCTTCGAGGTACTTGTCGAAGAAGTATTCAATCTCCTTTTTGATTATCCCCTTGGAGAAGGACAACGAGATTGCCTTGAAGGCGTCGTCGCATGTGGCTTGCGGATTGTCCTTATCGTGGTAGCAGCCGGTATTGGTCCATGAGCCTTCGATGTCTCCGTTATTGTCTCCTACATAGATGTCCCCGTGGACGGTGTGGTTGGGGTACAATACCAGCGTATCTCCGGTTAGCTCGAATTCAATGCTGTCGACATTGTCGGTAGGCGAGAGACTTTCCCAGGAAAAATCGTTGCCGTCCTGGACGCATGCGTCTACGGCATCATCGGGCGTGATGATTAACAGCTGTTTCGCCTTGTCTACGGTATAGGTACCCGAGGTGGAAACGGAGTAGACGGTTTCGTCGTTGTTGGCGCTTGAAGAGTTGTCGTCACCGCAGGCAACAATAAAGAATACCGATGCCGCAGCGGCAATCAGCTTTTTTTTCATGATATGTTCTCCTTTAAGGGGTGTTTAGTTTGTCTGTACCGCTAAATTACTAAATCACTTTTGGGAAAAAAGTAAAAGGATTGTCCAATTTTTGCTTGGATTCGTGACATTTTTTTGACAATGCACTTGGATTTGAATATTTTTTATATAAAAGGAGAATATGATGAACAAAGTTTGGATTCTGCTGTTCGCTTTGGTTGCTATGGTAAATGCAGCCGACAGCTTGTCATTCGTAATACATGCCGACCAGAATGGCGGAACAGGATTGAAGTATGAGTACAAAAATTGTACTGCTACAAAGTGCATTCTTTTTTGGCAGGATTCCATAAAGCGCGAAGGCTATATTTTCCAAGGATGGACGTTGCAAAAAGATGCCCTTGACACTTTTTATGTTGCAGGGTCCAGAATAGAACTGCCGTCTGTTGCAGACGGCGACACCATAACTTTTTATGCGAAATGGTTTGAAGTCAAAAAACCGAAGAAGGTGAATGGGTGCTACCAGATTGCTAATGCCAACGAACTTTACGGATTGGCATACACCGTAAACGGGCAAGACAGTTTTGAAGAAGAAAGCAATATATGCGCTGAATTGATTGCGGATATTGTGGTGAACAAGAATGTCTTGGATTCCAAGGATTCACTGGCTGCGGATGCGAAACGACTGTTGCAATGGCTCCCCATAGGTAATTCTTACCATCATTTTTCAGGGCGAATCAACGGAAAGGGCCATACTATTAGTGGTTTGTATTTTGACAATTCTCAGCAAGGTGTTATAGCGCTTGTGGGGTACGCTAAGGACAGTGTTATCATTGATAGTTTGGGTATAGTTGATTCTTATTTTGTTGGTGAGAATTCGATTGCCGGATTTGTTGGCGGCACAAGCACGCATACGAAAGTCGCTATCAACAATTCCTATGTCCACATGACAATTAAAGGAAATATGGCTGGCGGCCTTGTAGGCATGGTGCGGGATTCGTCTTCTGTTTCCGTAAGTCGATCTCATTATTCAGGCTTGTTGACCCATTATAATAAAGTTTATGAACTGGGCGGTTTAATTGAATGTGTCGGGCCAAAGTCTGTGATACAGATAAAAGATTCCTACAACGAAGGATATGTCTATACGTCTTATCACGAATCTTTAAGCGATTCTGTTATCGTGGGAGGCCTTATTGGAAGTGTAGGGGAGCTGAGCGGTATATTTACCCCTAATGAAAAATATATTGATACGTTGATTATCGAAAATAGTTGCAACAAGGCTCCGCTTGAAAGCAGTGGCGAGGTTGGCGGCCTTGTCGGCAGGATCTTTAGCAAATATAGCGTTATCAAAAATTCGTACAATACGGGTGAATTGAACGGCCTGACGTCTGTTGGCGGGCTTGTTGAGTATATGAGCGGGACGATGGTAATGTCTAATTCCTATAATAGCGGTGCGCTTCGGGGTGGTAAAAAAGTTGCCGGGTTAATTGCTCGTATAGAGGACTCCGACCTGAATATTTCTACCTCGTATAATACCGGCAATGTGGTTGCTTTTGACAGGGGTGGTTACGTGAGTCCAGACGCAAGCGGTCTTATTGGAATCCTGAGCGAAAGTAAAGTGAAGGTCGCCAATTCGTACAATCAAGGTTCAGTACAAGAAGAATATGGTGAGCGTACGCTTAAAGGTGCAGGATTGATAAAAACCCAGAATGTGGGGGCTTCTTTCAAAAATTCTTATACTGTAGGCAGCGCCTTGGCTTACGATGCGCTGCTGACTTGCCAAAATTGCGAGTTTCCTGACATGTTCGAAAATGTCTTTTACGAAACGCTGACGGCTGACGATTCTGTTGTTGCGCATGCTCCGGAGGATTTTACCAATGGGACAATTGCGTACTTGTTGAACAGTTTCCGTGGTGATGGCGTGAATGGCCAGGTATGGGGCCAGAAGGTCGGCACGGATCCGTATCCGGTCTTGAACGGTGCTGGCGTTGAAGGGTATAATCCGGGCAAAACTGCTATAAGGGCCATGAAGGGTCCCGCTAAAAAGGCGAAATTCGGCATTTATGACGTTAAGGGCCGTTTCATCCCGAATATGAACCCTAGACATCGCTTCCAGAAATTTCTATTATTGCCCCCGCAACGGTAAAACACCGTCGCAGACATAGACAAATAAACCAAGTGGCTGGCCAGATGGGTAGGCTTGGGCACGACAACCGCGAGGAAAGTGGTTGCGCTCGAAGCCGAGAGGTTTGGTGGCCCGAAAGGAAAAAATGAGTCAAAGAATCGTATGCAAGTTCGGCGGCAGCTCTGTCGCCGATGCCGGCCAGTTCAAGAAGATCAAGGCCATCGTTGAATCCGACAAGAACCGCAAGGTCATCGTCGTTTCCGCCCCCGGCAAGCGCAATCCTAAGGAAACCAAGCTTACCGACCTCCTCTACAGCACCTACGACCTCGCCTCCAAGGGCCTCGACTTCTCGACCCCGTGGAACCTGATCCGTCAGCGCTATGACGAAATCTGCAAGGACCTCGGTCTCGAAGACAAGCTGACCGAAGACCTGGACAGTCTCGAGGACAAGCTCAAGAACCACCCCGAATCCGTGAGCACGGACTTCCTCGTGAGCCGTGGCGAATTCCTGTGCGCACGCCTCATGGCCAAGTACCTGGGCGCAAACTTCGTCGACACCTTCCCGCTGATTACCTTCGACGACAAGTACCGCATTACGCCGAAGACCTACGAAGATATCGCGAAGACCTTGTCTGACGAAAACCAGCTTTACGTGCTGCCGGGCTTCTATGGTAGCAACCTCCGTGGCGAAGTCAAGACCTTCAGCCGTGGCGGTTCCGACATCACGGGCGCAATCCTTGCCAACGGCATCGATGCCGCCAAGTACGAAAACTGGACCGACGTTTCGGGCATGCTCATGGCTGACCCGCGCATCGTCGAAAATCCGCTGCCCATCGAATACGTGAGCTACCGCGAAATCCGCGAACTTGCCTACTCCGGCGCAAGCGTGCTCCACGACGAATCCATCGCCCCGTGCCGCGCGAAGAAGATTCCTATCAACATCCGCAACACGAACCGCCCGCAGGATCCGGGTACCATCATCGGCCCCACTCCGGAAGAAGCAAAGCTCCCGATTACGGGTGTTGCCGGCCGTAAGGGCTTCTCGATGATTTACATCGAAAAGTCCATGATGAACAAGGAAGTCGGTTTCGGCCGCCGCGTGCTCGCCGTGCTCGAAAGCGAAGGCCTCTCCTACGAACTGTGCCCGAGCGCCATCGACTCCATGAGCATCGTAGTGGATAGCAAGGCCCTCGACGCCGTGCAGGACGTGGTCCTCGAAGACATCACGCAGCAGATGCGCCCCGACCGTATCAAGGTGTTCCCGGGTATCTCGCTGATTGCAACCGTGGGTCATGGCATGACGAACAAGATCGGTGTGGCTGCAAAGCTCTTCACCGCTCTCGCCGAGAACAAGGTGAACGTCCGCATTATCGACCAGGGTTCTTCGCAGATCAACATCATCACTGGTGTTGACGAAGCCGACACCGAGAAGGCCATCAAGGCCATCTACGGCGCCTTCGTGAAGTGACACCTTCGGTGTCATCCTGAGTGAGGCGCGAAGCGCTGAATCGAAGGATCTGCCTTTACCGCCCCCGACCTTAACGGCCGGGGGCTATTTTTCTAAAATTGATGTATTCATATGAGTAATTTGTTTAAAGTGGTTCTTCTGTTTTCTTGCGTTTTGTTTGCGCAGGTAGTGCCTGCGCCCGTTGATTCTTTGTCGCAGGAAGATGACGAGGAAGAAACTGCAAAAGAACATCATTTGATTTATTATGATTATGAATTATTTTTTGGTGACCAGTATTATCTAGACGGGAAACCCGTAGACGACTTGTCTGAGATAAGGGAAATTTTGCTTGCGAACGAAAATTCCAGGCATTCTGCCAAGGTTTCGAATGTGCTTATGGGAGTTGCATATGTATTTGGAGGGGTGGCAGGTTTTTTGCTTGGATATGGGCTTATCCAGGATCCTCCTTATCGCAACTACATGTTGATTGGTTCTGCCGCTTCTTTTACTATAGGTGTTGTCGGTGCAGGAATCTCATCGAATTACCTTGAAAAAGCGATTGACGAATATTGGTAGGTGAAATAATGCGTTCTATTGTTTTGTTGCCTTTGATTTCCTTGGTGGCCTTGATTACAGCCTGTTCCGAGTCATTCACCGATCCGCGTGACGGGCAAAGTTACGACATCGTACAAATCGGTTCGCAGACCTGGATGACTGAGAATTTGAATTACGAAGTCGAGGGGAGCGCGTGCCCCGAAGGTGAGAATCGCAATTGCTCCAAGTACGGGCGGCTCTACACTTGGGATATGGCCCGCACCGTATGCCCCGAAGGCTGGCACTTGCCCGACAGCGCAGACTTCGAAAAACTGATGGCAAGCGTCGGTGGCGCCGATGTGGCAGGCTATGCGCTCAAGTCGACAAGCGGCTGGTTCAAGAAAGGGAACGGCTCAGATGATCATGGCTTTAATGCACTGCCCGCTGGTTACAGGCAGGGCAACGGCAAGTTTGACGGCATCGGCGGCTATGCGCACATCTGGAGCGCCGTTGAAACACCTGACGGCCTCGCTTACTACATGCTCCTAGATTTCAGCATCAAGGCCGCCAAGCTCAGCGCCTTCGGCAAGGATGAAGCAAGATCCGTTAGGTGCGTGAAGTAGTTATTTCTTCTGCTTGCTTTTCAAAGGGATTTTATTTTCCTTTAAAGCAGTAACTGCATCGGATGCGAGTTTTTTTACTGCTTCAGTATGATCTTGAATTAATTTTCTTAGTAGAGGGACATATGGTTGCAGTTTTTCTTTGCACAAATCTCCTGTAATACCAAGAAATGGAAATAGTTTAGATAGCAACATCCAATCGGTTTTATTTGTAGGAGAGTCCGATTCAATTTTATCTAACACGTGTGTGAGATTGGATGAGAAATCGGGATCTTCTAGTTGTTTTTTTGCATTTTCTGGAATGTGATTGCTAATCACATTCAAAGTGTGCTTTAATTGAGTGTCTATTCCTTTTACATTAAATTCCTTTCTCAGAGAATCTTTGTACGGATCTAGTTTGCGTGCGAAAATTTGTTCTATGGGCTCTTTAATTTCTGGATTCTCTAGTATGGGAATCAGATTCTTAAATTTCCCTAAATCAAAGCCTTTTTTATATTCTTCTTTTCTTAGAATCAATTTTGAAAGGTCGTCAAGTTTTTCTTCAGGCATCCATTCGAATGAATTTCCTAATTGGGTGTATTGGTCTATCCACTTATTGGGATGTTTAGCACCATTATGCGCTAACAGATTAGGATTGTTAAGAATACGTTCAAGAACTTTACTGAAGAAGTGATATTTTTCATCATAAGCAAAGCGCCCGAACGGAATAGAAAATGCTAACGCTTTATCTTGCTGCGTCCAGTTTTCCAAATTCTTTGTGAGAAGTTCTTGATAGTTATTGGAATTAAATAATGTTTGGTGAAATAGTTCGTCGTATTTTTTCTTGCACTCATCTTGATATTCTCTTCCAAGATAATTGCATACAATTGCAACGCATATGTTCTTGACGCGTTGTTCTTCTTGATATGATATACAATCATGAATATATTTATCCCATTCTTGATTGTACTTAGATTGATCAGGGAATAATTGAGCTAAAGATCGACCGAATTCTCTTATCTGAGATTCATTTTGAGGGATATAATTGCGGATTTGGAGAAAATAGTCTTTTATACATAGAGGAGCTAACTCTATGTAGGTTTTATCATGACTTAACGGCTCAAGCGTAAGGGTGCTTTTCCATGGGCTTTTAGGAAATTTGCCTAACTTCTGTTTCTTTTGGGCTTCTTCAACAATCTGTTTGAGTATGTCAACGGCATTGACTCCGCCATTTTCATTGGCAACAGGCAAATAACCGATTTCATAGAAGGTTTTGTTGTTTCCCCATACGGTAGCCTTTGTTCCGAGCCCAAGAACGGAAGCGATTAAATTCAAAAATTCCCAAAAATTAGGGAAAAGCGTGTATTTTGTGCCTGCTGGTTTGCTCATATTGATTTTCGTTTTTAAAGAGAACGTTTACTTCGGAATTATATAATTTAGGAGCTATTCTCTAAAAAAGCGGGGTACGAATGTATTTTTTGAGGAGAACCTGAACTTATTTCCAGTTTTCCTGCGATTCTTCGTTTTCTACACGCTTTATGACTTTTTTGTGGAAATCATTCCAGAAGTCTATTCCGAATTTTCTTATGACGGCCCTTTTGGCATCGGAATTTTGTTTGCCTACGACAAGGCCTTCGTTCTCAAAAAGATAATTCCGTAAGGCGTTCAAGTATGCTAGCGCTTTCGCTAGTCTGGCTGCTTCTGGGTGATCATCTTCTAAAGTCTTTTGAGATGCGTTTGCCTTGGGAGGCTTTTTCCAAAATTTTTTTACCCGCTCGTAACTGAATTCAAAGTCTAAATCGTCTTCGTGTTGCGCTAACTCGTAGCGTTCCGCCGCTTTTGAAAAATCCAATTGTCTTTCCTTGAACATTTCGGAAAGATCGTTGCGAACGGCACGCCATTGTTCCGCTAGCTCTTTTTCTGCAGAGGTTAAATCTCTTTTATTGCAACGGGCAGCTGTCATTTACGAGATGCTTAATCTTGTCTTCGGGTAGTTTTTGTGAGCATTCCATATCCTGAATTGCTTTAGCGCATTTAGAAAGACGGCTGCTTTTTTCGGCAACACCACTGCATGAATGGAGACATGCGTCTAGGAGGATATACTCTACTTCGATGTCAAAACGATCACAATGAAGTTTGTTGGCTACGACAGCTCCGGCAAGTGCCGCGCCGCCTATTTTGGCTGCTTCTCCGGCAAATTTTTTCCATTTGGAGGGTTCCTCTTTTATTTCAGGAGTTTTTTCATTGCCGTCACATTTGCATTCGACTTGAGGACAGTTTGACTCTTCGTTAGAAGCGGATTGTTTAGCATGGGACTCGTTGCAGCTGCACACGAGAGCGAGGAGAGAGAGCGAAAAGGGAAATAACAGTTTTTTCATGGTAATCAATATAAATAAAAAATTGTTCTTCGGAAAAAAATTGAGGAAAAAGTGACATTTTCTTGAAAATGAGCAAAAATGGCTTTTCTAAAAAAAGATTCGTGCCCCGTTTTGCCCCTTTGGGGGGACCTAAATTTAAAGCGTATCCGGGCTGGATGCGCTTTTAACAATCCATAATCAAAAAGGATTCAACTCTATGTCAAACATCTCAAATGATTCCAAAATCAATGAAATGTGCAACGCGATGCTGAAAAGTGGTCGATGGGAACTTACCCGACACTCGAAACATCCGATTCTACGGCATCTGGCTGATGGGGCGACCAAGTTCTTCATTGTCCCATGCACGCCAAGTGACCCGCGCGCCTTTGCGAACTTCCGAAGGGATTACAATCGCTATATCCGCGCATTCCTCATCCAAACCGGCGTCATCATCGCCTAAATCACAACAAAAATAACAACAGGAGATTAGCATGTCTAAGTTTATTCCGCTTACAATCATTCCACAAAATAATTCCAAAGATTCTTTGGGGTTCTCACTCTGTTATTTCGAAGAAGAAATTTATGGTGATGGCGCTTGCGCAGTGCAAGCTGTCAAGAAAATACGAGATAGCCACAAGGATGTCGGTATTCGTTTGCGTATTCCCACTACAAGGAGCTCTTTCGATCCGGAAGAGATTCTGAGGGTCTCGAAAATCGCCAAAGAAAATGGCGTTGGCATCTCGGTATTGGTTGATTATTCGCAACTCGGCATTCTGCGTCCTATGGCGCATCTGATTACAGAGGTGGAGGTTCCCGTTGATTTCCTTGTTCCCGAATTTGTCGAAAAAAAAAATCGCGACGCCTTTGCTCAGAATATTTCGTTTGAAGGTCTTTACCGCAAGATTGAATCACTGCGTCAAGTTAACGAGAAGTTGAGCGTCAAATTCAGGACGGTAGTGAGCGAAAACAACTACACCGAAATCTTGGCGGATTCTCTTCAAAGATTCAAGAACTGCCAGTGGAAAATTTTACGACAGGATGCTTCCGGAATGCAAAAAGCCTCTGACTTCAAGTTTTTCTCGTTTCTCCGTAATAACGTTATGGATACGACGCTCTCTGTACAAGTCAAGAACTCTACGAAAGAGCGTGCCTTGGTAGTGTCTTCCAACGGGAGCCTCTGTCAGACTGAAAATGTTGAATGTATGCCTTTGAAGGGGCTTACCGAAGTATCGATGGATGATTTGTGTAGTTGGTTGGAGTTTTCTTCTGAAGACAAGGTACAAGATTGCGAAACAACCCAACTTGTATTCTCGATGAAGAAGATGTTTGGCCTCTTCACGGATGCTGATGCTTCTGATGAAATGTGGATTAATTCCATCCTTAATGGGTAGGATTTGATTCTGTAGCTACCTATAATGGAGGCTCTCATGAAAAACTCCTTCATCTACACTCCGCTTCGCGTGCTGCTTGTGAGCAGTAATTTCTGCCGCAAGAACGAGCCTCGCGAGGCTTATGGAGCCAGCTGCCTTGCCGGAGCGTTCTGGAATAGTCCTGCTAATGCTGGCGATACGCTTGACGTGTTCACCAGCGACTTGAATCGCTTTCAGAAGATGAACAGCGATTTCGATATCGACTGGAATCTCGTGGCTAGCGAGGTTGTCACCAGGGCGCTTATCGGTGGGTACAATGTGGTCGCGTTCAGCGTTTTCGGCTGGTGTGAGAAGATGGTTGCGCTCGCTGGCGCGGAACTTCGCCGACGCGTTCCGAACATCTTCATTATGCTGGGGGGAGCCTCCATTTTTGGGAGTGAAGAGGAACTTCGCAGGCGTTTTCCGTTCGCGGATATGTTTACGCTCAGCTACGGCGAAAAGATATTCGCGAATTTACGCCATTATATCAACCTGGGAGTTTCGCGTATGATGGATTTGCCCAAGTTTGGGGAACTTGAATCCCCGTATCTGTCGGGCGTCATCTCCCTTGGCGGTGGTGTTGATACCGTGCGGGCTGAAACTCGCCGCGGTTGCTCTTTCCGTTGTTCCTTCTGTAAGCATCGTGATACGCTTTCGGGAAAGGTGTACCGCATCGATAATTACGAGCGACATCTTGACGAACTCAAGTTGTTCAAGGATCGCGGGGTGAAAAAGCTGAACGTTCTGGATCCGCTCTTCAACGATTACGAAGGGCACGGGGAACAGTACCTAAAGTTGATTCGCAAAGTCGGTTTCGCTGGAAAAGTCACGCTGCAGATTCGCCCGGAACTGCTGACGGAACGCTTCATGGAAGAGGCTTCGCTGAATCCGAATGTGAGTTTCGAGATAGGCGTGCAGAGTCTTGATCCGGCTGTGTTGAAGACTATTCAGCGTGGCGGTTACAAGACCGAGGCGCAACTTCGCGAAAAGCTGGATCGTTGCAGGGAACTTGGGATCGCGACGATGGTCACCTTGATTTATGGGCTCCCGCTGCAGTCTTACGATTCTTTTGCCCGCGATATTGGGATTGTCAAGAGCTATGGTGTCGGGAAGGTGGGTGCGTTCCCCTTGCAGGTTTACGAAGGGACGAAACTTGCCGAAGATATCGGGCAATATGGCCTTACCCTGAAAGAGGATGCCTTCGGTATCCCCGAAGTGGTTGACAATCCCTCGCACGATTTCGAGAAGATGCGGAGGCTTGCGGAGACCGCCTAGAAAAAGGTTCTTTCCCCGATGCTTTGCTAGGGGAGTTTTATCTCGTGAACTTTCTCACTCTCTGGCCGGGCTGGGCTCTTGCTCCGTCCGGCTTGTAGTATTTGAGAGGGGCTAGATTGCGGTCACTGGCGTGCGCATTGGGGGCACGGCGTTTTGCGATGGCCGTGGTGCCGGTGCTGTCTGCCGATTCGGTGATGTTGAAGTAGTCAATTTGAAAATAGTTGATGGAACTCTGCCCCTTATACCCTTCCACAAGCGCCATGACATCGGTTATCTTGCCCACCTTCAGGCCGTGCTCTTCCCACTTCTTGAAGTGGGCGGTAATGTCGACGTGCCCGCTATCGCGCTTGGTGCGTCGGATGCTGAAATACTGCTTGAACGAGGAGTCGCCCTGGACGCCCATGTGACTGTTGGCGGTGTTCTGCCAGATGTCGTAGGTGTCGCCATCGACGGTGAATTCGCCGAGCCTGGTTCCGAAAGTGGATGTGTCGGCTGTATCTTTGATTATCCAGTAGTCTATGATATAGAATTCGGTTTTCGGCTCGGTGGTATTGCCTTGGATGCCAACCAGAAAATAGGGGGTGCCGAAGCCGCCGCCTTTTGTGCGAAACTTGTAGTCCGCCGCAAAGTTGCCATGCTGGTCGAAGGTCTTTGGCTCGTCGAACTTGGGACCAAAGCGCACGATAGCGTCCGCGACCTTGGAGTAAACTAAGTAGCCGCCATCATCGTAGCACTCCAAATAAGCATTGTAGCCATCGCGCCAGACTTCGTAACTGTAGTTTGTACCGTCTATCGTGCCGGAGGCGTAGTTTTCGCCCTCCGCGGGCCATGCGTTAGGACACCTTTCCGCATAGATAGTCGTAGCCAAGCCCATGGTGAGGGCGATTCCTAAACCCACTAGATTCTTCATGCTACTAATATATACTTTTTGCGGCCCGGTGGGCGTTAATTCTGCTTAACCTTCGCGCCGTTCGCCTTGAAATACTGCGAATTCTCGTTCAGGGAACGGCTGTTCTGTAAACGCCCGTTCAGGAACAATTCGCGTTTTTGCGATTTTTCGTCGCGGGCATGGGATGCGTGGCGATTTTCGCGGGGTGCTTCGTAGATGCGGGTCGGCGGCTCCACGCTTGATTTCAGTTTCCACTTTTCAAGGGAGTCGAGGCCGGCGTTTCCGAGGACGGCAAGATCGTAGGCGATGGCTTTTATGGCGCCTGCGGCGTATGCGGTGTCGAGTTGTGCGGAGATTCTCGCACTGTCGGCGAGCGCGTGCGAGTCGTCGGTGCGGAACAGTTCCATGTCGACCCAAAATTCGATTTCGTATTTTTTGCAGGCTTGCGCTACGGCGCGTTCGTAGTTGCCCACTGTCGTAGTTTCGGCATGGGCTTTGCCTGCGTCACTTGCGCCCACGCCATCTTGTACGGCGATAATGTCGGGCTTGAATCCGGCGGCAAAGAGTTCTTCGAAGAATGATTGCAACTTTTCCGACGTTTCCAGATTCTGGTTGTAGAACGGCGCGGCCATCACCTTCCAGCCCTTCGCCTGTGCGGCTTCGGTGACAGGCTTCAGGAAATGTTCCGTGAGTATTTCCGGCGTCGCATCGTCGCGTAGTCTGTCCCAGTAGTAGCGCGCGATTTCTTGCGGAATGTACACGCCTTCGACAACGCTCTCGCTCCCGTATAGCGAATGGATTTCTTCGAGTACCTTCAGGTTCCTTGACGCGAGCGTATCGAGTTGCTCGGCGGTTGGCGGGGTGTACCAATTTTCGCCATTGTAGTAGAGCCCGAGCCAAATCTTGGTTCCGGCCGTTTTGGCGGCCTCGATGCTTTTCGGGAACAGCTGATTGTTTTTGTATTGGGTATCTTGCAGAAACTCTAGTTCCGAAGGATAATACAGGTGTGTCGCTTCGACGGCGGCGTATTGCAAAACGACTTCGTCCATGCCGAGCGCGTGTAAGCGCTGGTGCATGTGCGTAATGGAATCTTGCGACTGGTAGGCGGTTGTCCAGCCTGCATCAAAAACGCCCGCGATTCCAGCGGCGTTTGCGCCGACAGCTCCGCACAAGAGTGCGGAGAATGCTAAGCGAGATATTGATCGCAAGGTGAACATGCTCCCCAAAAAATCAAGGAACCCCTAGGCGCGAGCTTCTGCGTGTTCCTTCAATTCCAAATAGAACTTACTTTTGGCGGTCAAATAGTACGGATACAGCCATAGGCACGCTATGCCGAGCGTAAAGGTGCTCAGCAGCCACCAAGCCCAGAAACGGGCCTGCAGACAGAAAAATTCCCAGCGGTGGCCGTACATCATTTCTTTGCTTGCGGTAATGGCTTGCAGCGGAGTGTATTCGGGATGTTCGACGAGGATCAATTCCGTCATCGTGTAGGAATACGATTTCATGATGCCGGGAACGATCAAAAGAAGGAACCACAGCAGAAGCATGAGGTATTGGAGAATTTCTGTCGCGATGATTTTCAGGAAGTATCCTATGCTGCGGTATCCCCAAAACAGTCGTGCGTAAGAAGGTTTGATCTTAAGCGCTATATCCAAATAGCAAGCGATAAGGCCGATCCACAAAACCCATGTAAACGGCGTGCAGATGATTTCCCAGGCATAGTAGAGCGCGGAGCCTTCTTCCATAAAGAGCTGAGGGACCGAAATCCCCATAACGACTGCCAGGAATAGTAATAAAACCAGAGCCCCGTAAAGCCAGTGGCCGCCCATTGCGTTCCAGGCAAATTCTTTGATTTCTTTGTTATCCATATATAATCCCTTCTTATAGTGTTGCTATGGCAAAAACATAATAAATTGATATTAGCTATTTTTGAGTTATGCCAGAAAAGTTTTCAAAATGGGTGGCTTGCTGGGGCAACGCTACCTCTATTACAGACCGCAAAGAAGCAACTTACGCAAAAGACTTGACGCTGCGCTATCCGATTCGCGCCTGTTTTTCGGGAAGCAAGTTGCGGTTCCACTTTTCAAACCTCACCGGCACGGAACCGGTGACAATTACTGAGGCTTATGTCGCGAAGGCCGCGCATGAATACGCGCCGACTCCCGTTACGTTCGGTGGCTGCACCACGACGAGTATCCCTGCGGGTGAAGAAATCTTGAGCGACGAAATCGCCTTTGATGTAATTGCTGGCGAAACCTTTGAAGTGAGCATGTACTTCGGCGATTTTACGCAGATGAACGCCGGTACGGCTATAACGGGCCCGCTTTCGGGCGGCAAGTACAGTTACGGCAATTTTGCGAAGAGCGCTACTCTTCCGGACGATCTCACGCGTAAAACTAACTGGATTTATTTCCTCAATACCGTCGACATTCTGACTGAAGAAAAAAACTTTGCGCTTGTGTGCTTTGGGGATTCCATTACGGCGCAAGACTGGCCGGATTATCTGACGCTGCGCTGCGCCCGCGATGGTTTCAACAACGTTGCGATTATTCGCCGCGCTGTAAGCGGTACAAGAATCTTGCGTGAATACAGCTGCATTACTTATGCGGCTTATGGCTTGAAAGGCGCTACGCGTTTCCCCATCGAAATGAATGTGGCCGGAGCCCGCTCGGTCATTGTGCAGCATGGCATTAACGATATTATTCACCCGGTCGGTGTCGAAGTCAACAAGTTCCGCCCCTGGAGCGATATGCCCACGGCCAATGACTTGATTGACGGAGTCCGCTCTCTTTACATTACGCATGCGAGAAAGCTCGGCCTCAAAGTTTATAGCGGAACGCTTTTGCCGATATACGGTTGGCGCACCTACAACGAAAATCGCGACATTATCCGCATGGCTTTTAACGAATGGCTGAGAACCGCTCCTGAATTCGATGGTTGTGTGGATTTTGACAAGGCTGTCCGTGGTCACGATGACCCGAAAAGATTTGCCGACAACTTTGATTCGGGCGATCACCTTCACCCCAGCGCCAAGGCGTACGAAGCAATGGCGGAATGTGTTCCTGAAGAACTGCTGAAATAAATGCTTATGAAAAATCTTGCGAGAAAAATTTTCGTCTGTGTCGGACTTGTGGCCTCTTTTATGCTGGCAGCGTGCGGTGGCGGCTCTTCTGTAGATGAGAATGCTGTTGGCAGTGAATATTCTGTGGAATCGGGTACGCTCAGAGATTTGCGAGACAACCAGACTTATAATGTGGCTGTTATCGGTAAACAAACTTGGATGGCTGAAAATCTGAATTACGAGACGGAAAGCAGCGTTCAGTATCCTGACTACGACGGAAATTCCCGAGAAAAGTATGGTCGCCTCTACCATTGGGAAGAAGCAATGACCGTATGCCCGACTGGCTGGCGTCTGCCTGAAGAATCCGATTGGAATGCCTTGCTTGCGTTTATTGGCGATTCAACTACTGCGGGCACGAGGCTCAAGGCGACGCATGATTGGGACAAGCATAAAAGTGATGTTGCTGGTACGGACCAGTACGGCTTTGCCGCATTACCTGGAGGTGCTTCCCATGTGAATGGATACGGCGTCAGATCTTTCAGCGATAACGGAGCGTTCTTCTGGAGCGCTACCGAGAGCAGTGATGTAAGGGCCATTCTCTTCGTGATGCATTTCGAAAAAGAAATCGTTGAAAGCGCTCACTTTCCCAAGGAGACTTGGCTTAGCGTTCGCTGCATCAAGAAGGATTAGCTAACAAATCGTCTTTAATGCGTCTTCTGCAATCTGCTTGGGCGTGAGGCGGTTCCTTTCCATCAACTCGCCGTAGGGCACCTTGTCGTAGAATTCCTTCTTGAGACCTTTCACGAGTACGCGCATGTCGGTGTTGCCGTAGAAGCGTGCAATCTTTTCGCCGAAGCCACCGTCGATAACGCCGTTTTCGAGCGTTACGACCACCTGATGGTCAGCGCACAGTCCTTCCAACACTTCGCGGTCCACACCCGTTGCAAATCGCGGGTTGATGATCGTCGCGTCGATTCCTTGCTTTGCAAGTTCTGCCGCGGCTTCTTCGGCGAGGGCATAGTAGCTGCCGAGACCGATTAATGCCACCTTGCTCCCGCGCTTGTCAACCTTGAATGTGTTCAGCTTGGAATAATCCGAGTCGAATTTTACGCTGCGGTGTGCGACTCCGTTCGGGATGCGGATGGCCATCGGGTGCGCGGTCTGTTCGATCGCGAAATCCATCATGGCGATTGCTTCTTCCACGCAAGTGGGGCAGAGGTACACCAGGTTCGGAATATTGCTCATCATCGGGATGTCGAAAATGCAGAGGTGCGTGGTGTCGTTCATGCCGTCGGCGCCGGACATGGTAATGAGCAGTGTGGCCGGGTTGTTGTTCGCGCACAGGTCCTGCGAAAGCTGGTCGTAGGTGCGCTGGATAAACGTGCTGTGCGTGCTGTACACGGGCTTTGCGCCGCCCTTCGCGAGTCCGGAGGCGAGTGCCACCGCGTGTTCTTCGGCGATGCCCACGTCAATGAACTGCTTGCCCGCCGCTTTACGCTGCTCGGCAAAGAAGCCGATACCTGCGGGTACTGCGGAATGGATTACGACGACTTTCGGGTCGGCCTTGATTTTCTTCATCAGGTATTCGCCGAGAATGTTGCCGTACGATTCGCCGTTGCCCCAGTTGACGACACCGGTCGGGATGTCGAACGGTGCGGCCCAATGGAAACCTTCCTTCGCATTTTCAGCGAAGCTGTAGCCCTTGCCCTTGAGCGTGTGGATATGAACGACCACGGGCTTCGCGGAATCCTTCACCTGCTTGAATGCGGCGATAAGCGATTCGATGTCGTTACCTTGTTCTACATACAGGTAGTCAAAGCCGAGGCTCTTGAAGTAGTTGTTTTCGCTTTTGCCCTGCGTGGCGCGGAGTTCTGCGAGACTCCCATAAAGGCCGCCGTGGTTTTCGGCGATGGACATCTCGTTATCGTTCACGACTACGATAAAGTTGGTAGCGTATTCGCCGGCGTTATCAAGGCCTTCGAACGCTTCGCCGCCGCTGAGCGAACCGTCGCCGATGACGGCGATGACGTTGCCCTTTTCGCCCTTGATATCGCGGGCGGTTGCAAGCCCGAGTGCAAGGCTCACGGAAGTCGAAGTGTGGCCAATCATGAACTGGTCGTGTTCACTTTCGCAGGGTTCGGTGTAGCCGGTAACGCTCCAGTACTTTTCCGGATTCAGGAACGCCTCGGCGCGGCCAGTGAGAATCTTGTGTGTGTAACTTTGGTGGCTAACGTCATAGACAATCTTGTCCTTGGGCGATTCAAATACATAGTGCAGTGCGATGGTCGGCTCCACGAATCCGAGGTTCGGGCCCAGGTGTCCGCCGCAGTGTGAAATCTTGTTGATGAGGGCTGTGCGGATTTCAGCCGCGAGTGCCTTGAGGCTTTCCATGTCCATCTTTTTCACATCTGCAGGGGATGCAATCTTTTCCATCAGCATAAAGTACCGCCTAGGGGTTTAAAGTGATTCAAGATAAATATACAACAAAGGGGGTGTTTTTCGCCCTCAAAAAAGAAAATTTTTGGTTCGTTCTGGAAACAGGGGCTATAAAAAAGTGTATATTCTTTTCGAGACACTTCAACCAAGAGAGGAATTTATGGCAAACAAGTACGCCGGAACCCAGACCGAAAAGAACCTCCAGGCCGCCTTCGCAGGCGAATCCCAGGCTCGCAACAAGTACACCTACTTTGCAAGCTGCGCCAAGAAAGAAGGCTTCGAACAGATCGCAGAAATCTTCCTGAAGACAGCCGAAAACGAAAAGGAACACGCCAAGCTGTGGTTCAAGGAATTGGACGGTATCGGTGACACCGCTGCTAACCTGAAGGCTGCTGCCGACGGCGAAAATTACGAATGGACCGACATGTACGAAGACTTCGCAAAGACTGCCGAAGCCGAAGGCTTTGCCGCTCTCGCCAAGAAGTTCCGCATGGTCGCCGCTATCGAAAAGCGCCACGAAGAACGTTACCGCGCTCTCCTCAAGAACGTGGAAACCGCGGCCGTGTTCGAAAAGAGCGAAGTCAAGGTGTGGGAATGCCGCAACTGCGGTCACATCGTAGTTGGCACCAAGGCTCCGGCCGCATGCCCCGTGTGCGCCCACCCGCAGTCCTTCTTCGAAGTGACCGCTGAAAACTATTAAGACCGCTCGGCTCTATCGCATCAACAAGAATGTGATATCGCCTCGCTCTCGCAACCACGCCTCGTTAATACGAGGCGTTTGTTGCTCACAAACAATGCTGCATTTAATAGCAACAAGAAAAACCCCGCGATTGTATCGCGGGGCGTTTTTGTAAGAACGAAAACCACCAGCTAGGCTGGTGGTTCTAAAGAAGCCTTCTGGCGGTGCTGAAAAAAAGAAATCCTTTGATTATAATTGAAA